>CAYTWP010000048.1:0-4673 GCA_964442155.1 uncultured Candidatus Saccharibacteria bacterium | reverse complement strand
AGACGTAATCAAACTCCAACCCTTTAGCGGCATGGACGGTCATTAATTTAACGCCATCGGTTGTGCCGTCATCATCGTCTTGATCACTGGCTAAGGCAATGTCGGCTAAGAGCATTAATAAGCCATCACTACCATGCTGATCATAAGCGGCGGCCACCGTCACCAACTCGCGCAAGTTCTCTAACCGATCAATATCATCTTCGCCTCCCTTTTTTAACTCGGCCTCTAAACCGGTTAGTTGCAATACCTCTTTAATAATGGAGGAGGGCAAACTAGTCTCGGCAATTAATTTAATTTTATCGAGTAATAAATAAAATTGATTCACTTTTTGGCGGGTGCCAGCTGGTAAAGTATCATACTCCCCAGCCGCTAATTTAAGTAAAGTGGTTTTGCCAATCCCCCGGGCTGGGACATTAATCACTCGCCGGATACTGCCCCAATCATCCCGATTAATCGCCGCTTTAATAAAAGCGATTAAATCTTTAATTTCCTTCCGCTCATAAAAGCGGGTGCCGAGTAGTGTGTATGGGATATTATTTCTAATCAAGGCCTCTTCTAAAATCCGCGATTGGAAGTTGGTGCGATAAAGCAGAGCAATCTCTTTATAATTTACTTTGCCCTCGCCGACTAGTTGCTCAATGATGGCGGCAATGCCCAAAGCCTCATCAGCCTCGGTGCTATAAGCGCTTAAGGTAATTTGCTCCCCCACCGCGCCTTTAGTAAATAAATTTTTGGCCTTGCGTTTTTTATTATTAATAATCACGGCGTTGGCCGCCTCTAAAATGTTTTGGGTCGAGCGATAATTTTCTTCCAACGTGATCGTTTTAACATCGTTAAAGTCGCGCTCAAAGCGCAACAAGTTCTCAAAATCGGCGCCACGCCAACTGTAAATTGATTGATCAATGTCACCGACGACGCAAATGTTTTGCCGGGGGCCGGCTAATTGGCGGGAGAGCTCATATTGGATGCCATTGGTATCTTGATACTCATCAATGTGCACATGTGACCACAAATCTTGATAATGCTTTAAAATATCCGGCCGAGTTTTAAATAAAATGGTGATCTTAAGTAGTAAGTCGTCAAAGTCGAGCCCGCCGCGCTCTCGCAGTAAGGCCTCATATTTCTCCCACACCGGCTTTACCAGCTTGGGGAAAAAGTCGTGAGCACTCGGTAGATAATCACTCACTATTAAGCCATCACTTTTAGCTTTAGAGATGGCACCTAAAAAGCGCTTCGGCTCAAATTTTTTAGGATCAATGTTTTGGCTGACTAAAACATCTTTGATCACATCGATCGACTCACCTCGATCATAGATGGAAAAGTTTTTAGGGACATTAATGGCGGTACCATGCTCGCGTAAAATCCGCACCCCCAAGCCGTGAAACGTGGTCGCGACCGGTGACTCGCTCCCCTCGGGCAAGAGCTTGTGTAAGCGCTCGCGCAACTCTTTGGCCGCTTTGTTGGTAAAAGTAATGGCGATAATGGCTCGGGGGGCCACACCCTGATTAATTAAATGTAAAATCCGATGAGTGACTGTTTTAGTTTTACCGGCCCCGGCTCCGGCCAGTACTAACAATGGTCCATCGATAGTTAAGACCGCTTGGCGTTGAGCCTCATTTAAACTAGTTAAGTAATGCACGTGCCTACTATATCATAGACATTCTCTGGTATAATAAAATTAATTATGGCTGAAGCAATTACTCCATCACTAGAGTTTGAACAAGAGTTACAAGAACTCTCTAAACGAGTAGAAACGGCGCGTGAGGCGCGCGAGAGTGAGGCCGGTATTGTCACTGAGTCACCAGCGGAGACTATCCGCCAAGTGATTGGTGAAATAGCGGCTGAGGATAATGTGGCCGCGGTTAAACCGGAGGGAGCACCAATTAATACCCAAGCAAGTTATCTAGCTAGCGTCTCTAGTGATCAAGCCCAACTGGTTAATGATTTGATTGCGGCGGTGCCACCCAAAGGGCTTAAAAAAACGATTGCTAGTGTGTCCGATAACCCAGCGCTACTGGACATGTTCCACGATTCCTTAATCGATTTTTTATACGAGGAGCTTAAACAACGTAATTTGGTTTAAACTATGGATCCATTTTTGTTGACTGTCGGGGCCCTAGGAGTTGTCTTTTTAGTGTCAGGAGTAGTGCTTTTGGTGCTTTACTTAATTCGTCAACGTAAAATTGACTCACTTAATTTAAAACTATTATTGGTAGCGGTACCGCGACCTGAGGTAGTTGAGGGTAATCAAAACCAACTTGAGCCTATTGCCGCGACTGAGCAATTGATTGCTGCCTTGGCTGGCGTTAATCGCTCATTTGTCTTTGAGGTAGTAGTCCAAAATGCTGGCGAAGAGATTTTATTTTATTTAGCGGTACCACGCTCTCAATTAACTAGTGCTAAAACCCAAATTGAGGGACTCTTTCCTCGGGCCGAGGTAACCGAGATCCCCGACTACACCATCTTCCACTCTGATGGTGGGAGTGCCGCGGCTCATTTAACTTTAACCGAGCATGAGGCTTTGCCCCTCCGGACTTACAAAGAGGCTGGGGTCGACACCTTTGCCGCAATTATTAATACTTTGTCACATTTGCGAGAATCTGGTGATGGCGCCACGGTCCAATTAGTAATTACTCCAACCGAATCTAGCGTCAAAAAATCTTTAGCTAAACTGGTAGAAAAATTAAAGCAAGGCGAATCTTTTTCCTCATTAGTTAAAAAAGGCAGCTTGTCGCTTGAGGCCTTAGCCAAGGCTTTAACTGACGACAAATCAAAAACCAAAAAAGACAAACCAGAAAATAAAATCACTGATGAAGAGGCAGTCAAAGCCCTTAGTCTTAAAATGGCCAAGCCGTTATTTAAAGTTAATGTCCGAGTGGTCACCGCCTCGGATACCACGGCCGCCGCCGAGGACTTATTACTGGCCATTGCTGGGCAGTTTAATCAATTTGCCGCACCCTATCGCAATAATTTTAAATTAGTTAAATCGCGTCGCCCTAAAAAATTGCTCTATCAATACATCTTCCGGGAGTTTGACCCTAAACAAGCCTTTACTTTAAATGCTGAGGAGATTGCCAGTATCTTCCATCTCCCGACGGCTACTACCGCCGGCCCGCGGATTAATTGGCTTAACACTAAAGAGGCGCCACCACCACCAGACTTACCACAAATGGGCACCTTAATTGCCGAGAGTATTTTTAGAGGCGCAAGTAAACCAGTCTATCTCTCCGATGCCGATCGGCGGCGCCACTTGTACTTGATTGGTCAAACCGGTACCGGTAAATCACTCTCAATGCTTAATATGATTAGCCAAGATTTACTCAATAATAAAGGCTTATGTTTAATTGATCCCCACGGCGACTTGGTGGACGCGGTCCTGGAGCGGGTACCTAAAAATCGCATTGACGATGTGATCGTGTTTAATCCGGGCGATCTGGCTCGACCGCTTGGGCTCAATATGCTGGAGTATAATTTTGACCGCCCAGAGGAAAAAACTTTTATTGTTAACGAGATCCAATCCATTTTTAATCAATTGTTTGATAAAGAGACGATGGGGCCGATGTTTGAGCAGTATATGCGCAATGCCCTACTCTTATTGATGGAGGATGCTAAAAATGAGCCAGCGACGTTAATGGAAGTATCGCGCTTATTTACTGATCCTGACTTCCGTAATCGTAAATTGGCTCGGATTACCAATCCAAGCGTGATCGACTTTTGGACTAAAGAGGCTTCTAAGACCAGTGGTGAGCAAGGGTTGGCCAACATGACCCCCTACATTACCTCTAAGTTTGGTAATTTTGTTTCTAACGATTATATGCGGCCGATTATTGGTCAACCCCAATCAGCGTTTAACTTCCGCACCGTGATGGATGACGGTAAAATTTTACTCGTTAATTTAGCTAAGGGTAAAATTGGCGACATTAACTCGGGATTACTCGGTATGATTGTTACTGGACGCTTACTTTTGGCCGCCCTCTCCCGCTCGGATATCCCGGAGAATGATCGCCGCGACTTTAACTTATATATTGATGAATTCCAAAACTATACTACCGACTCGATCTCCACTATTTTGTCGGAAGCGCGGAAGTACCGCCTTAACTTAACGATTGCTCATCAATTTATTGCCCAGCTTAAAGATAATATTCGTGAATCAGTCTTTGGTAACGTTGGCTCAATCATCTCCTTTAGAGTTGGTACTCCTGATACTGAAGTGTTGCTTAAACAATTTGGTGCCGTCTTTACCTCGCACGACTTAGTCAATAATGAGAATCGTCATGGCTTTGCCCGGATCTTGATTAATGGGGAGCCCTCTACCCCCTTCTCCATTCAAGTACCTTTACCTAAACCAGGTTCGGTGGAGGTTAAAGATAAGCTTAAAGAGCTCTCACGTCTCACTTATGGTCGCGATTTGACTAAGATCGAAGGTGATATCTTAACTCGCCTCCGCTCATAGCCAAAAGGGGCCTCCGGGGGTATAATAGGACGGTGAATTTTAAACGGCTATTTGTTGGTGGTGGACTGCTCTTGCTCGTGGCGACCCCGGTTTATGCCTCGTGGGGGACGCTCATGGAGCGTTTTTTATGTTTGGTTGTCTCTGGTCAATTAAGAGAGCACTTTCTAACCGCTCAAACAATGTCCCTACTCCAAGCTACTCCGTCACCTGATCCTAAAGC
>CAYTWP010000047.1:0-4735 GCA_964442155.1 uncultured Candidatus Saccharibacteria bacterium | reverse complement strand
TGGCTAAACTGCCGGTGTCGGTCCAGTTTGGACGGATGGTGGTTGAGGCCGAACGTTTGGGAGTGGTTGACGATGTGATTACCATCGCCGCTATTTTAGAACAGGGCGAGATCACAGCGCGTACCATCCAAAAAGATGGCCAGAGACAGGATGTTACTGGCGTCTGGCGGAAAAGGTTTTGTCCGGATGAAGAGCAGTCTGATATCATGGCTCAGCTTGCCGTCTATAAGGGCGCTGAGGGTTTGGGTAAAGATGAGCTCTACAAGTCAGGTGTTTTTCTTAAAGCCTATTTCCAGGCCAAGGAGATACGCCGGCACTTACTGGATGCTTTGCGAGGCAAGGTTAACTCTTTCGAATCGAGCGGTAAGCGGGAGGATATCCTGCGAGCCGTTTGTGCCGGGATGGTGGATCATTTGTGGCGCTACTCTTACGGCCATTACCGCAATGGTGATGGCAAGGAGCGAGAATTGGCCCGGGAGTCAGTGCTCAAGTATGCTCGTCAAGTGGACTGGATCGTGGGCTTAGCCTTTGATCTGGAAATTAAGACGCGCTATGGTCTCAGGACACTAAGCCTCGTTCGGATGGCGACGAAAGTTGATCCGTCTTGGCTGGTGGAAGTGGCACCGCAATTGGTGGAAAAAAGACAGGGACTTTATCCGGCTTTTGATCCAAATTTAGGTTCAGTCGTTTCAACGACCGAATTCTATTTCAATGGTCAGAAGGTGGAGGAGAAGAGAGTTCTTGATCCCAAACACCCCGAGGCAACTTGGTTGCGGGCCGAGTATTACCAGGCCGAGGAGCGTCGCCGTCAAATGTTCTTAACACCAGTTAAGACGACAGAACGGCTTACTCCTCAGGTGGTAATTAAGGAGGAAGTCTCTCGTCCAGCAACGCGCGAAGCGGTTGCTGATTTACGGGACCGGTTCAATTCCAGATAGTTCTACGCCGTCGTCTCTTTAGTGAGACGACGGTTTTTTGATACAATATTTATATGGAGCTAACTGAATTTTTTAGCGAATATAAAAATTATTTTTTAATGGTCCATATTGTTAGTGCCACTTTAGGAGTAGTGGTAGCTCTTGGGACCGATATTTTATTTAGTTTTTATAGTTTAGATAAAAAGTTAACTGTTAAAGAGGTGGGGCGCTTGGATTTTATTTCTAAAACGATTTGGCTACTTTTGACACTGATTATTTTGTCAGGCCTGGCTATCTTTTTGTCGGACCCACTGACTTATATAGCCTCAGCTAAATTTTTAGCTAAGATGAGTGTGGTGGCCGTGATCACGATTAACGGTTATGTACTTTACCGAGTAGTCCAACCACATTTAAGGCATCGCGGCTTTTTGACTGGTAAAAGCGAACAGCGAGTTAGGCAAATTGCTTTTGTTTGTGGGGCCATCTCCTTAACCTCGTGGCTCTCGGCGTTTGGACTCGCTTTAGCCAAAAATATTACTTTAACTTACGGCGAGTTAATAGGTATTTACGGCGTAATAGTAATTGGTGCTATTATCGTATCTTTAGTGATAGAACATCGGACTTTTAGTCGCTAGTAATCAGTGCTAGACTGCCGTTAGAGGAACATAACCAGTTGGAGGAGTGGCCAATGAAAGATACTAAATTAGTATGGTTTTGGTGGGCGATCAAAGGTGAATGGGAGTTCCAGATCAATCGGCTTTATTGGACAATTTGGGGCATCTGGAAAACTTGGCGCTATTGGGGTCACGTTCCGGAAGACGAGTTTGATCCTTGTCTAAACCTTAACGGACTTGCCATGGCTTACATGCCCAATCGTCTAAGATATATCTACCTGAAGAGGATTGTCTGGCGACGGCATCAAGCTCATTTGCGGGATTTGGAAAAGGATAATAAGGAGACCAGTGTTGAAAGCCCGACTTGATCGGGCTTTAATTTTGCCAATTTTATGCTATTTTGGGGCTATTAAATATGGAGCAGTATATTGTGATCTTATTCTATAAATTCGTCACCATCGAGAACCCAGGGGCCCTACGGGTCGTTCAACTGGTCTTGGCCACGAGGTTGGGACTAAAGGGGAGGGTGATTATTGCCCAGGAGGGTATTAATGCCACTTTGGAGGGTACAGCCGAGGCGATAGCTGAGTATAAACGGGAGCTTTTAACAGACCCTCGTTTTGCCGATGTGGTGATTAAAGAGAGCGAGGGTACTGGTCGCGCCTTCCCTAAATTGGCGGTTAAAGTGCGCGATGAGATTGTGACGCTTAAAGCGGGTGAGTTTGATGTGCCTAATCAAACGGCGACCGAATTATCGGCGGAAGAACTGGAAAAATGGTATGAGGAGGGTGAAGATTTTGTGGTCCTTGATTTACGTAATGATTATGAGATTGAGTCAGGCGCTTTTGAGCGGACGGTTAATCCTAAATTACGTAACTTCCGCGATTTGCCGGCCAAATTACCCGAGCTAGAAGATTTAAAAACTAAAAAAGTGGTGGCGGTGTGTACCGGCGGCATCCGCTGTACTAAAGCGACTTGCTTGCTAAAGGAAAAAGGTTTTAAGCAGGTCTATCAACTTAAAGACGGCATTCACACTTATTTAGCTAAATATCCAGGTAAAAATTTTAAAGGCTCATTATTTGTGTTTGATAATCGGATGACGACACCAGTGGTAGAGACACCTCACCGCGAGATTATTGGCCGGTGTACTTTTTGCCACGTGCCCACCGAGCAATATGCTAATGACGACTCGGCTCGCCCGACAATTAAACTCCTTTGTTGCGAGGCCTGCTTCCAAGTTCGGGCTACCCAACTCCGTCCGGCGGTTAGTGGCGCTAGACTTGCTTAACTTTTTTGTTATAGTGGGGGCATATGAATAAAGATTTAATTATTGGGGCCATAGTTCTTGTTATTATCATTATTGGAGTGTTGTGGTGGGCCAGTCGTACACCGGTATTAGCGCCGTCTGTGCCGGGAGAGCTTGGTGGCGAGAGTTCAGTTACCACTTTACCTGAGGGTCAAGGTGAAGCTTATTTGGTTAACACTGCTTCTAGTACTTTTAAGTGGACCGGGAGTTTTGTCGTGGGGATTAGTGAGACCGGTACCGTTAAAGTGAGCCAAGGTCAATTTAATGTCGCCGAGAATACCCTTACCGGTGGTCAATTTACGATCGATTTAAACACGATTAAAAACGATGAGGGTAAAGCCAAACTGGAGACCCACTTAAAATCAGCTGACTTTTTTGACGTCGCTCAATATCCCACCGCTAAATTGGTCATTACTAAGCTTGAGGCGGGTGATCCAGCCACCGCTGAGGCGATGGTCACTGGTGACTTGACGATCAAAGGTATTACTAAGCCGATTACTTTCCCGGCAATTATTACACTTAGTGGTAATACCATTACCGCCAAGGCTAAATTCTCGTTTGATCGCTCACTCTGGGAGGTTAAATATGGTTCGGAAACTTTCTTCAAAAATTTAGGCGACAAAGTGATTAAAAATGACGTAGCGGTAGAAGTCACCATTGTCGCGGTTAAGTAAGTAGACGCAGTAAAGCCCTGGTTTAGTTAAATTATCCCCATAGTAATTAGAAATGGTTTTGGGTGTACAATAAATACACTTTAATCATTAATTTTTACTAAAAATATGTCCAAAAGTGCCAAAACTGCTTCTAAAAAGACTGTTTCCAAGGTTATTTCTCTCAAAAAGATTAAGAAGCGTGATGGCACTTTAGTTGATTTTGATCTAAGTAAAATTGAGCAAGCGACTTGGAAGGCGATGCGCGCCGCCGGTGAGGGCACGGAGAAGGATGCGCCTAAGGTCGCCCAGTCTGTCTACAAGGCTTTGCTTGCCAGTGTTAAAGCTGGGGGTCAAGGCTATGTGCCAACGGTGGAGGCGACTCAAGATCTAGTGGAGGCGGCTTTGATTCAACATCAATTTGCCGTGACCGCTAAGGCTTACATTTTGTACCGCGAGCGTCGCTCAGAATTGCGCCGTCAAAAGGGTGAGGTGCCAGCCCGAGTGCGTCAATTGGCCGAGGATAGTCAAAAGTATTTCCGCAATGCCCTGGGCGAATTTATTTATTACCGGACTTACTCCCGCTGGATTGAGGCCGAGAATCGCCGCGAAACCTGGATTGAGACGGTGGATCGCTATGTTGATTTTATGAAGGAGAATTTGGGCACCAAGTTAACGGTGGCTGAATATGAGGAGGTACGACAGGGGATTTTAAGTCAGCAGGTAATGCCCTCAATGCGCTTACTTCAATTTGCTGGTAAGGCGGCTCGGACGACCAATGTTTGTGCTTATAATTGCTCGTTTATTGCGCCTAGTAAATTAGAGGACTTTGCCGAGATTATGTATATTTCGATGTGTGGCACGGGTGCTGGTTGGGCGGTCGAAAGTGCCAACATTCAGCAATTGCCAGTCATTAAGCGTCAAACCGGGGTTAAATTAAAAACGCACATTATTGGTGATAGTAAAGAGGGTTGGTGTGATGCTTTAACTCATGGTCTTAAGACTTGGTATGATGGTAAGGATGTGGAGTTTGATTTCTCACTCTTGCGACCAGCCGGGGCACGACTCCAAACAATGGGCGGTAAGTCGTCTGGGCCAGCGCCACTACAAGACTTACTTAATTTTGCTCGGGAGCGAGTCTTGCGTCGCCAAGGCAAGCGTCTAACTAATTTAGATGCTCACGATTTGATTTGTAAAGTGGGCGAGATTGTGGTGGCCGGTGGGGTCCGTCGTAGTGCTATGATCTCG
>CAYTWP010000046.1:0-4934 GCA_964442155.1 uncultured Candidatus Saccharibacteria bacterium | reverse complement strand
CAAACCCTCCGGAGTGGCGCGCCTCGCCGTACTCGCGGAAGGTTCGCGCCACCTCATCACCACGCCCCGCGTTAATAGTCTCGTAAGCCGTCAGCCCCTCCTCTGGTAAATCAGCTAAAGTCATGAGCAGTGGCTCCTCAGTGAGAAAAGAAAAACCTCGACCCGATGACGCTAACTGATCGGACGAAAAGCCAAGATCAAACAGCGCCACATTTACTTGCTTGATCCCCGACTCGTTAAGTAGTGAGTCTAAGCGCCTAAAGTTGCCGCGGAGAGCTGTAACTTTACAGACGAGACTGGCAACATTAGTTTGTGCTTTAGCCAGTGATGCTTGATCAGCATCGAGTAAAATTAAGTGCCCTCTGGCGCCTAGCTCTCCACCCAAGGCTTTAGCGTGACCACCACCACCGGCAGTGGCATCAAGCACCGTCTCACCCACTTGGGGTTTGAGATTATTAACTACCTCTTGTAAAAGAACGGGGACGTGAGACATCGGTGTTAAAACACTCCGACCTCACCCAACTTCTCGGCCAAGATGTCGGCCTGTTGCTCAATCTTGGTGGTGTATTCCTTCCACCGCTTCTCGTTCCAGATCTCGAGGCGCACTTGGACGCCGACGATGACCAGACGATCCTTGAGGCCAGCAAACTCTTTTAAAAAGTCTGGGATCAAGACGCGACCTAAAGCATCCACCTCCACCGGCACCGCTCCAGCTAGCATAAAGCGGTTAAAACCGCGGGTATCAGCTTGCCCCATCGAGAGATTGCCCAACTTCTCGGCGACCTTATGCCACTCGGCGATGGAATAGACAAACAAGCAGTTGTCTAACCCACGGGTAACAACCACTTGTTTGCCAATCTCCTTCCGAAAAGAGGCCGGCAAAGCGACGCGTTTTTTGTCATCTAAAGTGTGCCGATATTCGCCGATAAGCATGGCCTCTTTTTACTATCTACCACTTCTTCCCACTACCACCTAATTATATTCCACTTTCTCCCACTTGCAACCCCCTTTATCCACAGTAGTTTAGGGTCGATTTTAGTCTTACGATGTAACCCGCCACATGAGACAGCAGCCCGCCGTCATCACAAGGCGAGTTTGTTTTTTAAAAAAGAAATGCCCCCGAGCGCACGGCGCAGGAGCAAATTTTGGAAACTTAATTGTTTTAATTGACTACGTAGGCGGGTGGTCTGTGGTCCATCATTTGTACGATAGCATCCACCCTTTTTGCGATGAAGAAGTCATACAAGACCGAACTCTCCAGTTGATCGCGCAACCAAACAACTTCGGCCACCACGATCTTGGAAGTTTTTTGAGCCAATCTGATCTCCGATGTAAATTCGGAGAACGAACGGATCCAATTACTAGACGATCCGTCTGAAAAGATAATTTGACACGACTCACCGCAAACTTCGCAAAATACCAGCTGTGCTGGTTTTAGCACTTGTGACATGGCACGCCCTCCAGTTAAACACCCCTAGTTTTTGAACTTATCTACCTTTTATTATACTACACTCTAATTATATTATCAAATTATCGTAACCACAAAATACGATCTAATGTATTTTGTGGCGGTATTGACATTTTTATTTAATAGGCATATAATTGTATATAGAGGAACTTTTCAAAAAACCAACCCGAGGGGGGATAAAATGAATACCAAGCCATTGGTGGTACTACTCGAACGCTCTAACGATTTTCATTCTAATTGTAACTTTGAGCGCGACATTCTTGCTATGGTCTTACGACAACGCTTAGAAGTCGATGTTTTGGTAATCGAATCGTGGCTTTATCTAGAAGACCCGAAAGAAGACCAAAACTTTAATAGGAATCTCCAGAAACTTAAAGAAGCTCAAGACTCTGGTCGTCTGATTGGGATCATAATGGCCACGAATGAGCTTGACCTGGCTAACGGAGTAAAGTATCTCCAGAAGGAAACACCAGGGATACCCCTTATCTTTGTTGAGGCTAGATATGATTACGAAGAACTGGCCCCGCAAGATAAGAATGCTGATGCCCTTAATCATGAGGATCCAAAACTCCAAGACTGGGTAAAAACTCTGGCAGATAAATGGCTAGGAAATGGGAACATCCATCCCCTGCCACCTGTCGATGAAAACTATCAGTCACAACTGGAAAAGATTAACTCTTTGACGAATAAAGAAAAGGCCGAGCTCAGTCAAAGATTGCTCAGCCAAAATCGAGGCAAAGTTTCACTTGGACATGGCGTCAAAGGATTTGCTATCCATACCACTACGCTCGAATGGCAAATAAGTGAAGGGTATGGCCTCCATAGTAATTGCGTCTCTACCCTTGGACACTATTTGGAAGAAATTATTTTCAAACATCCGGAGGTGGCCAAAAAAATAAATGAAGGACTGATCATATTTGGATTAGTCTTCAGAGATCCGCCTGATGGTTTTTCCCTCCCCGTGATCGTCCTCTACAATTGGGACGCCGGCCCTGGTTATGACATGAGTGAAATTTTGGAGTTGGTTGCTCGAGAGCATGGTTGGTTACCACTACTCGCAACTGAATTCGACAACAGCTAGCGCAAGCTAGCTGTTTTATTTTGGTCGTAAGGTGGGGAAAAAGATTACCTCGCGGATGTTTTGGGTGTTGGTGAGGAGCATCACCAAGCGGTCAAGGCCAATACCCACACCACCGGTTGGTGGTAAGCCGTGCTCTAAAGCCTCCAAGTAAGACTCATCCGTCGTTTGAGCCTCGGCATCCCCTCCGGCGCGCTCTTTATCTTGAGCGGCAAAACGCTCCCGTTGATCTACCGGATCATTAAGCTCGGAGAAGGCTTTAACCAACTCCATCCCTCCAACTACGAGCTGGAAGGCATCTACTAATTTATTATTTTTAGCCGAGCGCTTGGCCAGCGGCAAATAATCCACCGGGTACTCGACAATAAAAGTCGGCTGGATAATTTTAGGCCGACACACTTTTTTATAAATATTATCTAAAATTTTAGCTTTACTATCAGTTGGCTCCACTTTTACTCCAAGTTCTCTAGCTCGCGACGCCACATCTTCATGAGTGGCCGTTAGCGGCTTAGCGATCCCTGCCTCTTTAAGTAAATCGATATATGACACTTTATTAAATTTATTAGCAAAATTAATTTCTTGCTCATCAAAAGCAATTGCCGTACTGCCAATAATCGTTTTAACAATATTTTTAATTAACTTTTCGACAAACTTTTGCTGGTCTTTAGCCTCACTGTAGGCCTCATACCACTCGAGCATCGTAAACTCGGGATTATGGGTGGCATCAATCCCCTCATTACGGAAGTTGCGCGCAATCTCATACACTTTAGCAAAACCACCCACCACCATTTGTTTTAAATAGAGCTCCGGTGCAATCCGTAAAAAAAGATCAATATCTAAAGCATTATGGTGGGTCACAAAAGGTAAGGCCGTCGCACCACCGGCCGAGGGTTGCAACACCGGAGTCTCCACTTCTAAAAATCCAGCTTTATCTAACAAGCGCCTAATTTCCGAAATGATTTTAGAACGAGTAATAAAACGCTCTTTAACCTCGGGATTGGATAAACTATCTAAATAGCGGTGGCGATAGCGCTCGTCGGCATCGGCTAAGCCATGCCACTTGTCGGGCAAGGGACGCAAGCTTTTAGCAAGCATCGCCCAACTCTCGACCGCCACCGACTTCTCCCCCCGATTAGTGACCATTAAACTACCGTCCACCTCAATAAAGTCACCAATATCAACCGTGTCTTTAAATAAATTAAATTGCTCACTAATGATGTCACCGTCTTTAAATAAGGCTTGGATTTTACCAGTACCATCATTTAAATCCACAAAAGCCAGCGCCCCTTGGCCGCGCACCGAGAGCACCCGCCCGGCCACCGTCATTTTTTTACCCACCAAACTATCAAACTTTTTTAAAACATTAGCGATCTCATCACTCCGCTTACTTGAGATTGGATACGCCTCAATACCCGCCGCTTTAAGGGCCGCTAATTTTTTAAGCCGCTCGGCACGCAATTCATCAAGTGAGGCCATTAGGCTTTATTTTATCGCACTAATCGTATAATTAACATCCCCTTTGGGGGTCGAGACGGTCACGGTGTCGCCTTTCTTCTTCCCCATCAGGGCACTCCCTAGTGGTGATTGGTAAGAGATTTTAGCTTTGGTCACATCCGCCTCCTCGGAGCCCACGAGCGTAAACTCCTCCTCTTTACCACCTGCTTTTTTAACCGTTACTTTAGAGCCGATTTCGGCCAGTGAGTGTGAGCCATTACCAATAATGGCGGCGTGTTTTAAAATATCTTCAATTTTAGCAATGCGATCCTCCACATCGGCCTGGCGATCCCGCGCCTCGTGATACTCGGCATTCTCCGACAAGTCACCGAGTGATTTAGCAAACTCGAGTTGAGTGGCCACCTCGCGGCGCTCCACTGTCTTTAGTTGCTCCAGCTCTTTAACCAAAGCATCATGTTTCTCTTGGGAAAGATATTCTTTGGCGCTGTCCATAGTCGAGACATTATAGCGCAGTAGTTTTAGGCCGTCAATTTTCCGCCTTTAAATACTCCGGGGTGTGGACGGACATCCAGTCGAGGAGACCACGCATCACAAAGACACCACCAATTAGATTGGCTCGCGGACCCTTCTCCATCACCACCACAAAGGCATAGCGCGGCGATTCGTAAGGGAAAAACCCGGTAATCCAAGAGTTAACTTTTTCCTTACTCACACCAAGTTCGGCGGTACCGGACTTGGAGGCCACGGCCACCGCACTAATATTTAAACCTGTTCCTGTACCCTCTTTAACACCCAAGCGCATCCCCTCCCGCACCACTTGCCAAGCACTGGCTGGCGCATCAATTACTCTTAGTGGTTTAACCGCTCTACCAACCACGCGTTCAATTTTAGGTTGCAAGACTGTACCACCATTAGCCACCGTCGCCACCGCTC
>CAYTWP010000045.1:1067-5084 GCA_964442155.1 uncultured Candidatus Saccharibacteria bacterium | reverse complement strand
TACCTACTTCTTCTAACGTACGCATCACACCATCACGAAGACCGTGGCGCATCTCTAAAATGCGACGCTCTTTAAGCGAGAGGTCCGATAAAATCTCCTCAATTTGGTCACGTAAAATACGCCGCGAGACATCTTGGTCCGGCGAGGCGATTTTATCATCAGCAATAAATTCACCCAAGCTCGATTTCTCATCGTCGTCATCAGTCGGGCGATCAAGCGAGGCGGTACTTTGATCAATTTTTTCAATGGTGTGCACCTTCTCGACATCCACGCCCATCTCCGTCGCAATCTCACTGGGCAACGGGTCGCGGCCTAAGTCTTGGGAGAGACGGCGATACACTTGTTTATACTTAGCAATGGTCTCCACCATGTGGACCGGGATCCGGATCGTCCGTGACTGATCAGCTAAAGCCCGTGTTACCGCCTGTCGGATCCACCAGGTGGCATAGGTTGAGAATTTATAACCCTTGCGCCAATCAAATTTTTCCACCGCTTTAAAGAGACCTAGGTTACCCTCTTGAATCAAGTCGAGTAAAGTAAGGTCACTGGAGCGACCAATATATTTTTTAGCAATCGAGACCACCAAACGCAGGTTGGCATTGGCCAAACCTTTTTTAGCATCATCATCCCCCTCTAAGATTTTTTTAGCTAACTCTTTTTCCTCGTGGCCGTTTAGGAGCTTGTGCCGACCAATCTCTTTTAGGTAAATTTGGACGGAGTCTAAGCCACCATCAGCGCGCGTCGTCACTGCTTTAACCTTCTCGGGCACTACCACGGCATCATCTAAAAAGCCACCCTCTTCCAGCACATCAATGCCCGCCTCCTCTAATTTATTATAGAGCTCGTCTAAAAAGAAGATGTCATGCTCAATGGAGGGAAACTCTTTTAACAATTCGGCATAAGTAATAAAACCCCGGCCACGACCCTTTAAAATCAGGGCTTGTTTTTTAGCCTCCAAATTTTCTTTAGTTGGTAAGGGTTTTTTCTTAACCCCGCCTTTGGCGGGGCGAGCTTTTGGTTTAGGTTTTGATTTAACTTTTTTCTTAGTCTTAACTTTTGGTTTAGGTTTGACCTTTTTAATCCCGCCTTTGGCGGGGCGAGCTTTAGCTTTTTTAGTTTTTTTAGCTTTTTTCATATATAAAAATTATAAAGTAATTAAGTGTAAAGACTGTGAGATATCTTGGCATTTTTTGAGGGCTTTGTCGAGCGCCGCCGGATCACCGGACTCTTCAGCTAGCCGCAACTCACCGGTGGCTTGCTCCAATTGCTCGCGTAAAACCTCCCGCTTAAACTCTAATAATAAAATCTTCACTTCCTCATCGGCCTTCTTGGGCTCGTTATAAGTAATCTCGGCTTTGAGGGCTAACTCATCTTTTCTTACTTCCAGCTCGGTTTTAAATTTAGTGAGCGCTTCGCCAGCTCCTTGCAAAATATCGTCATCACTGGTCCACCAGTAAATGCCTAATAACTTTTCGGCAATAATCGTCAGGCGACTAATTGGAGCTGGATTTGCTGTAACATTTTGGTCTTGATTAATGACACGCGCTTGCGGCACGGGCACAATCCGTTTTTTGACCTCCTCCCACAGTGGCGCTTCCGAGACGCCAATCGCCGCCGCGACCTTACTGACAAAATGAGATTGTTCTAAAGCGTCAGGTAAGCGACTAATCGCCGGCACTACTTCAGCACTGACCCGTTGTTTAATCGTCCGCGGATCGGTCTCGCTCCGTCTAATCTCGGCTAAATAAAAATCGATCGCGTGGACATTTTTGGCTAACACTTCTTGCCAGACTTTAACATCGGCCTTAATACAATCGGCCGGATCTTGACCGGCTGGTAGCGGCGCCATCCGGACCTCTAATCCTAAGGAAAGCGCCAAGTCCACCGCCCGGCGTGAGGCCGCCACACCGGCACTATCGGCATCAAAAGCCATGATCACATTATTACTTAGCCGTTTGAGTGCCAGTAAGTGTCGATCAGTTAAAGCGGTGCCCGAGACCGCCACCGCCTCGCTGGTACCAGCCTGATGAGTCATCACTAAATCCATTTGACCCTCTACTAGTACGGCTCGATCACGCTCACGGATAGCTTGCTTAGCCTCAGCAATACCAAATAACGCGACTGATTTGTCATAAAGAACGGTTTGGGGACTGTTAATGTACTTTGCCGTCTCTTCCGCTCCAGTGATTACAATCCGACCCGAGAAGCCGACCACTCGTCCCACCGCATCGGTGATGGGGAACATAATCCGACCGCGGAAGCGATCATACACCCGCCCGGTATCCTCTTTTTTAATCGCCAAGCCGGCCGACACTAACTCCTCTTCGGTAAACCGGCGGGCCAACAAATATTCCGACAAGACGCGCCAACCATCGGGAGCATAACCAATTCTAAATTTTTTAATACTCTCGGCAGTTATCCCGCGCTCAAGCAAGTATTTTTGTGGTAACTCATCACTAGCTAAATTAGATTCAAAAAAGTAAGTCGCATCCTCCAAGATAGTGCGTAAGCGATCTAAAGTGTTGTCGGTCTTAAGAGCACCGCGATCAAAGGGGACACCAGCGCGATGAGCCAAGACCTCCAGCGCGCCCATAAAATCCAAACCCTCAATTTGCTCGACAAAGTTGATTAAGTCACCGCCCTTACCACAACCAAAGCAATGATAATTTTGCCGCGCCGGCGAGACAAAAAATGAAGGTGTCTTCTCGTTGTGAAAGGGGCAGCGCGCCCTAAAATTACTGCCGGCCTTTTCTAGCTTAAGGTAAGCGGAAATGACGTCCGCGATATCAAGTCGGGATTTAATTTGTTCGACAATCACTGACATTTAAAGTTACTCTTCGGTCGCGGTAATGGCTTCGGCCCTGGCGGTCGCCTCATGACTAGCTAAGCCGGTACCAGCCGGGATCAAGCGACCAATAATGACATTCTCTTTCAACCCACGGAGACGATCCAAGCCGCCCTTAATCGCCGTATCAATCAACACTTTAGTAGTGTGTTGGAAGGAGACCGCCGAGAGGAAGGAGGCCGTCGAGAGCGCCACCTCGGTAATACCCAAGATCGCCAAGTCGCCGGTCGCCTCCTCTTTGCCCGCCTTACCTAACTCCTCATTCTCTTCCATCAACTCATTAACCTCCACCACTTCGCCAACGGTAAAGCGACTGTCGCCCGGATTTTTAATTTTGCGACGGGAGAACATTTGATGAATCATGAGCTCAATGTGCTTGCGAGAAATGGACACACCCTGCAACTCGTAAATAGCATTAATTTCTTTAATGATGTATTTTTCAGTCTGTTCGCGGCCGGCGTTTTTAAACAAGACAGCAATGTCCGCCGCCCCATCAGACAAGATATCGCCTTTTTTAACTTGACTGCCCTTCTCCACCATCAGGGTGCGCACTAGCGGCAACTTATATTCAATTGTATTGTCTTTACTGGCTTTTTTGCGATGCTCTAAATCGGCCAAAATAACAATCGTTTGCTCTTTGGTATCGTTTTTAATTTCTAACACCTCACCATCAATCTCGGCGATTAAAGCCGGCACTTTAGGGATACGACGCTCAAAGATCTCCTCGACTCGCGGCAAACCACCCACAATGTCCACTCCGGCCGAGCCGACACCACCGGCGTGCTTAGTCCGCATCGTAAGTTGTGTCCCCGGCTCACCAATCGCTTGGGCCGCCACGATACCAACCGGCTCACCATGCTTAACTAAACCACCACGACCCGGATCGGCACCATAACACTTTTGACACAGACCACGACCAACCCGACAACCAAGTGGTGAGCGGATATGAGCATCGGTCACGCCCTTGGCCTCAGCCACCTGAGCATCCTCACGCGTTACCAAATGACCTTTTTTAAATAAGACCTCACCATCGGCAGTGACTAAATCTTTAAGCAAAATCCGGCCCCGAATACTATTGGAGATACCAGTGTCAAACCCTAGAATATTGTCTTTAGTAATTACCCGGCCCTCTTTGTCGCCACAATCCTCATGGAGCACCACCAAATCTTGAG
>CAYTWP010000045.1:0-1057 GCA_964442155.1 uncultured Candidatus Saccharibacteria bacterium | reverse complement strand
GACATCAACTAATTTACGGGTTAAGTAACCGGCTTTAGCGGTGTTAAGGGCGGTATCGGCCAAACCTTTACGGGCACCGTGAGTGGTAATAAAGTACTCAATTGGTGACAATCCCTCTTTGTACGATGGGATAATAGGGAAGTCGATTAAGCGATTAGCCGGGTTAACAATTAGACCCTTCATCCCGGCCATTTGGGTCACCTGAGCGACGGAACCGCGAGCACCTGATTGAATCATGTTTAAGACCGAACCATTCTCGGGCAAACCACCAGGGATCACCTTCTCCACCTTAGATTTAGCCCGGAGCCATAACTCGATGATCATCCGATATTTTTCATCATCGGAGAGTAAACCCTCATTATACTTCTCCTCAATTAAAGCGGCCTCCGCTCTGGCTTCGGCAATAATCGGCTCCTTTTCTTTAGGCACCAAGACATCATCAATACCCCAAGTGATACCGGACTTGGTCGAGAATTTAAAGCCAAATAATTTAATTCGGTCTAAAATATCGGCCACTACCGTTGGATCATCACTAGCAATTAAGTCCTCGGTTAAACGATTAAGCACTTTAAGCGTAATCTCACTGTTAATAAACTGAATTGAGTTGGGCAAACTATTGTTAAACAAAATTCGGCCCACTGACGTCTCAAATAATTCACCAGCCAAGTCGCCATACTTCTCTGGCTTACCGCCTTTAACTTTAATTTTGGCTCGGAGATCAAGCTCGCCAAAGTCATAGGCCATAATCGCTGAATTAGGACCGGCAAAAATTTTGTCCTCACCTTTGCCCCCGGGAATAATTTTAGTCACCCAATAACAACCAAGAACAATGTCCAGCTTCATGTTAATGACCGGATCACCACTGCCTGGTTTAAGTAAGTTTTTATTGGCAGCAATTAATTCGCGCGCTTCTTTTTGAGCCTCCTCGGAGAGTGGAACGTGGACGGCCATTTGATCACCATCAAAGTCAGCGTTAAACGCCGAGCAAACCAGCGGATGCACTTGAATGGCATTACCTTCAATCAACACCGGCCGGAAGGCTTGGATACCCAAGCGG
>CAYTWP010000044.1:0-5176 GCA_964442155.1 uncultured Candidatus Saccharibacteria bacterium | reverse complement strand
CAAACTCTTGACCACCACCTAAAAGTAAAGGTTTAACCGGCGTGCCGCGGCGAACGTATAAAATCCCGACTCCTTTTGGTCCATTAACTTTGTTGGTGTTTAGCGTCATTAAATCAACGCCTAAATCATTTACTTTTAAATTTAGGAAACGCGCGGCCTGACAAGCATCAGTGTGGAAGTAGGGTGTTAATAGTTGGTATTTATTTTTATGCTCCTTAATTATTTTGCTAATTTCTTTAAGTGGCTGAATCGTGCCGATCTCATTACTGGCGTAAATCACCGACACTAATTTAATGTCGGGAGTTAATAATTTTTTAAATTGCTCAAGATCAATAATCCCCGATTTAGTGACTGATATAATTTTAGCCTCGCGCGCCAGCCCCGGCTCGCGGACTGAGGCATGCTCAATAGCACTAATTAAGATCTCACCCGGGCCGTAGCCATTAAGGGCTAAATTATTACTTTCAGTGCCACCACTGGTAAAAATAATCTCGCCGGGCTTAACACCCAACAGTCCCGCCACTTTAGCTCGGGCCTCATTTAACTGGCGCCGCGCCACCTCCCCCTCCTGGTGGATACTGGAGGGATTAGCGCTGCCGGCGGCGGTGTCGAGATATACACGCTTCATCTTGGCTTGTATCATAGTATAATAATCAAGATGCTACCACTCGAGGGCCCCTACATTTTAATTTACGCTTTAATTTTAATCGTTTTAATTTTAATTATTTGGATTGCTTATTTAGAGCATCGGCTCGGCCGCTGGTGGCGCGGCAAAAAAGCGAGTGATTTAGAAAGCGTAATGATCGCCATTGGTAACGCCATTGATGACTTTGAAGCCCGCCACGGTGTGATTAACGAGCAATTAACTGACATTAATCGTCGCCTAAAAAAGAGTGTCCAAAAAGTGCAGACCTTACGTTACAACCCCTTCCGCGATCAGGGAGGGAATCAGAGCTTTACCACCGCCCTCATTAATGAGGAGGGCGACGGCGTCGTGATCTCGAGTATTTACTCCCGCGACAAAGTCGGCGTTTACGGCAAACCGGTCAGCGCCTACACCTCCGAGTACGAATTAACCGCCGAAGAACGTGAGGCCTTAGACCAAGCCAAGAGATAGTTATACTTGACAAAATATTTTTAAAGTGTATATTCTTAAATAGAATCTTTGAGACAGAAAGGGGTGTGTAGTGAAAATTGTCTACATCATGCGCGGTGTGCCTGGAAGCGGTAAAAGTACCGTCGCACACGAGCTAATCAAAGATGGTGGAGTTGTCCATTCAACAGATGATTATCGTTACATTGATGGGAAATATCACTTCGATCCTACAAAATCCCAAGAATGTCACGACTTAAACTACCAAGCCTTTTGCTCTAGCTTAGAACAAGGTGTCTCGGTAGTTATCTGCGACAATACCAATATAAAACGTTGGCACTTTAAGCGATATATTGAGGCTGCGGAAAAAGCCGGGTACCTCGTCGCTGTTGTGACAATGCCCCATCCCGATCCGCAAGTGGCGACTCAAAGAACAATACATGATGTTCCCGCCCCAGCGATTGAAATAATGATCAAAGGGTGGGAAGATTAGCGAGACCGGAGATAACATCAAAGGTCTTTTCTTTTTATCTTATCTTTACCTTTAGGGGGAAAAATGGTACTGTAGGGAGCGTTAACTATGACCAAAAATGCTCCCAAAACTGAAGCTTTAGAAAAACGCCCACCGGTGGTGGTTATTGTTGGTCACATTGACCACGGTAAATCCACACTACTTGATTACATCCGCAAAACTAATGTCGTCGCCAGCGAGTCTGGTGGTATTACTCAACACATCAGCGCTTACGAGGTTAAACACAAGACTGCCGAAGGTAAAGATGAGCTCATTACTTTTTTAGACACCCCAGGTCACGAGGCCTTTGAGCTTATGCGCACTCGCGGTGCGTTTATCTCCGACATTGCGGTGCTGATCGTCTCGGCCGAGGAGGGTGTTAAAGCTCAAACTTTAGAAGCGATTAAATCGATTAAAGCCGCCGGCGTCCCCTACTTAGTGGCAATTAATAAAATCGATCGCCCGGGCGCTAATCCAGAACGAGTTAAACAAGAGTTGGCCGAGAAGGAAGTCTACGTGGAGGGCTATGGTGGCCAAATCCCGGTGGCTGAAGTATCAGCTAAAACCGGTGCCGGTATCCCCGAGCTTTTGGATTTAATTTTACTATTAGCCGACTTGGCTGAATTAACCGGTAGCAAAAATCGCGGCGCCACTGGCTTTGTGTTGGAAACGCACATGGATCCTAAAAGCGGGGGCACCGCCACTTTGGTAATTAAAAACGGTAGTTTAAACTTGGGTGACTTTATTGTCGCTGGTAACACCCTAACTAAAGTAAAAAAATTAGAGGACCATAATGGCGTGATCGGTAAAAATTTTACCTTCTCGGCGCCGGTTAAAGCCTTTGGTTTTAGTGAACTACCACCGGTTGGTGCAACTTTTGCTAGTTTTGCCGATAAAAAAGAGGCGGAGACGGCAGCGGTAAATAATAAGCAAGCACCGACTATGCGCCAATTGGCCGACAATGTTAATAGTGAGACGGCCACCATTATCCCGGTCATTTTAAAAGCCGACGTCGCGGGCTCCTTGGAGGCGCTAGAAAAGGCGGTGCGGGCCCAAGCTAGTGGCAATGTCGAGATCAAAGTCTTGGCCACCGGTATTGGCGCCATTAACGACAATGATATTAAATCAGCCAGTGCCTCAACTAATTCTTTAGTCTTGGGCTTTAGAGTCAAAATTGAAAAAGGGGCTAAAGATTTAGCCGAGCGCTTTAACTTAACCGTCGAGACCTTTGATATTATTTACAAATTAACCGAGCGCTTGGCCGAGCTGGTGGCGGCGCGAGCGCCGCGGGTGTTGGTGGAGGAGACGGTTGGTAAAGCTAAAATCCTCAAACTATTTGGCAAAACTAAAGATCGTCAAATTGCCGGCGGTAGTGTGCTTAGTGGTAAAATCTTGCGCGGGCGGGAGGTTAAAATTTTACGCCGTGATTTTGAGATCGGTCGCGGCCGAATTGTAGAGTTGGAACAGCAAAAAACCAAAACCGCCGAAGTGGCCGAGGGTAATCAATTTGGCTCGATGATTGAGTCGCGTATCGCCTTGGCCGCCGGTGATACGATTGAAGTGTTTGATAGTGTGGAAAAAGTGGCCGAATAAGGCATAATGAATACGGACAATACTAAGCGTAAACAAGCGATCATGGCGGCCGGGGCCGAGTTTTTAGCGCGAGTCAGTGGTCGGCAATCGTTGATTACCGTCACCGATGCTGATGTCTCGCCCGATGGTCGTAATGCCACCATTTACATCTCGGTACTGCCGGAGAGTGCCGGTAAGCAGGCACTGGAGTTTTGTAATCGGCAACTCTCTGACTTGCGCGAGCACGTAGGCGAGCGCGTACGTTTACGGACGCTCCCCCACTTTGAGGTTGCGCTTGATCCAAAGATCCATTTATAATAAGGCACGGTGGTGAAGTGGTAACACTGCGGTCTGCAAAACCGCCATGCGCGGGTTCGATTCCCGCCCGTGCCTCACGGGAACAAGCGTATTTATACGCTTGTGTCGGGAAGCGAAAAGCGGAACGATGCCGAGCCACAAGGCGAGGCCGTGAGCTGGGGCCGCGACCGAGTCGACCGACGGGTCGATGAGAGTTGTGGCAGATTCATCGCCCGATACCCCGTTCCTTTGAAATTAAAATATGCCCGGGTGGCGGAATAGGTATACGCGCACGACTTAAAATCGTGTCTCTTACGAGATGTGGGTTCGATTCCCACCCCGGGCACACCGATAGTCGGTAAATTAATATGCCCTGTTAGCTCAGTTGGTAGAGCAGTCGCCTCTTAAGCGAACGGTCGTTGGTTCGAATCCAACACGGGGCACTCGGAAAAATTAAAATGCTGGGGTGGCGAAATTGGCAGACGCACTTGCCTTAGGAGCAAGCGGGGTAACCCATGGAGGTTCAAGTCCTCTCCCCAGCACAGTGAACGTAGTGAACGAGCAGGGAGACTCACCACTACTGGTGAGTCGTGAGAGGCTTGAAGGACGGAGCGATGTCGAACGAGTACGTGAGACCGCGAGTCGGGGTCGCGGCCGAGACTGGCGACGGCCAGTTGAGAGCTGTGACAAAGTACTCACAGCACATATTGACAAAGTAGGGTGTACTATGCTATAATAGAGGGTAGAAGAAACGGCCTAAAACCTATCGTTTTGGAGCCTAAATTATAGTAAGGACCTTGAAATTCAATTGACTATGATCCCCTGACGGGGAGAGGGAGGTTGCGATGGACGTTAAGAAAATTATCATGGACAACATTGTCCTCGCTGTAAATATCCTTGGCTCTGGCCTAGGATCACTGCTTGGCTTGGGTGTCGCCCTGATCTTCAATGTGCCGGCATACCAAATGATTATTTGTGTTTTTGCTGGCACGCTGGCATGGGGTTTTACCTACGTTGTTTGGGGATTCCTGATTATGGGAGAAGTTGATTTTGGGGTAAGAGAGAGATTCAAGCAATACCACACTGTGGCCAAAGCTGGATTCCATCTCATGTGTCTGCCACCACTGGTAGACCGTATTGCCCCCAACGACGGCAGAGGAACCTACCGCTATGAGCGTCTAGACCTGTATGTTGATGAACCAGGCAATGAGATTGACTTTACCGATGATTCGGCGACAGTCAAAGCTCAAATCTGGTTTATGGTGACAGATGAATTTAAGTGGACTTACGGTGTCAAAAATTCTCGTGAGAGAATCGAGGAAATATTTGACGGTGTAGTACGTCCACTACTTCAAGCACACTCCATAGACAGTGCCCAGGTTAACCTAACGTCGATCGCAGAAACGATCAAAAAAGACCAGAGTATTAAAGATAGCCTGGAGAAAATCGGCGTCGAATTGGAGCCCACCAAAGGGTTTATCATCACCGACATTGTCTTGTCTGCCAAAACAAAAGAGGAGCGGGCAAGAAAGCTGGCGGGCAAAAAGACTGCTGAAGAAGCGGCCGCCCGCGGCAGTGGTTACTCTGAATCGATACTATCAGTCATCAGAAGTGTTGATGCTGAAAATGAAAGGAGACAGGCTTTAAAAGTTCCATTGCCACCGCTACCAGTACCAACCTTCGACGAAGCGAAAAAGATCTGC
>CAYTWP010000043.1:0-5364 GCA_964442155.1 uncultured Candidatus Saccharibacteria bacterium | reverse complement strand
AAGCCCTCTTTGTCGGCATCTAAAATCCCAATAAATGACACTTCTGGTAAATCCAAACCCTCACGCAAAAGGTTAACGCCGACTAAACAATCAAAGCCACCTTCTTTAGAACCTTTACGGAACTCGGTTAAAATTTTAATCCGATCCATTGTTTTGATCTCACTGTGTAAATACTCAGCCTTGATCCCCTGCTCTTTTAAAAAGGCACTCAAATCCTCGGCCATTTTTTTAGTCAGCGTCGTCGCGATCACCCGATGGTCCCGTCCAATTTCGGTCACCGCCTCTTTAATAAAATCTTTTACTTGGCCCTCGTAGCCGGCATGAGGCATGACCCCGCGGACCTCTAGCTCCGGATCGACTAAACCAGTCGGGCGGATAATTTGCTCAACTGGTTTGCCGGAGTGTTTAAGCTCATAGGACCCCGGCGTGGCACTGGTGTAAATGACCTGCCCCACTCGCTCCTCAAACTCATAAAATTTAAGTGGACGATTATCTAGCGCCGAGGGCAGACGGAAGCCATGCTCGACTAATGTTTTTTTACGACTCTCGTCACCCGCAAACATGCCACCAATTTGCGGGATGGTCACATGGGACTCATCAATAACCGTTAAAAAGTCGGGTTTACCGTCAACGTGATGAGGGAAGTAATCAAGTAAAGTGGCTGGTGGCTCACCAGCTGGGCGGCCCGACAAGTGGCGCGAGTAATTCTCAATCCCGGTACAATAACCAACCTCGGCAATCATTGCTAAGTCGTAATTGGTCCGACGTTTAAGGCGCTCGGCTTCTAAAATTTGGCCTCTATCATTTAATAATTTTAAATGCGACTCAAGTTCCGTTTTAATCGAGGTAATGGCTCGTTTACGATCAGCTTCACTAGTAATAAAGTGTTTAGCCGGGAAGAGGAAGCAATGCTCCGGCCGCTCAAGCTCTACTCGTGAGACGGCATCTAATTTAACAATCTCTTCAATACTGTCACCACTAAGACTAAGCGCGTAGATCTCATTCTCTGACGGTGGCATCACCTCCACCACTCCACCAATAGCGCGGAAGGTGCCCGGTTTTAAATCGGCATTAGTCCGCTCATAATAAACGGAAATTAATTTAGACATTAACTCATGGCGAGTCAGTTTAGATCCCACTTTCAACTCTAAATAATTCTCCCGATACTCGGCCGGGCTACCCAAACCGTAAATACACGACACCGAGGCGACGACAATAACGTCGCGACGCGTCAAAAGAGACTGGGTACTAGCGTGACGTAAACGATCAATCTCTTTATTAATTTGAGCATCCTTTTCAATATAAGTGTCGGTGGTGGGTAAATAAGCCTCGGGTTGATAGTAGTCGTAGTAAGAGACAAAATAGTGCACCGCCGCGTCGGGGAAAAATGATTTGTACTCTTGGGCCAATTGGGCGGCTAAAGTTTTATTATGAGCAATAACCAGCACTGGCTGATTGCCCGCGGCGATGACATTAGCAGCGGTAAAAGTTTTACCGGAGCCGGTCACGCCTAACAACGTTTGGTGGCGCTCACCTTTGTTAAGACCAGCATTTAGCGCTTTAATTGCCGCCGGTTGATCTCCTGCCGGCGCAAACTCACTTTTAAGTTTAAACAACATCGTCCCGCATTTTACCATATTTTAGGCAAAAGAAAAGCCGGGATTACGGTGAAGCCCGGCGGACAAAGGTGATCGGAGCGGCGGCAGTTTGGGGATCAAACTGCCGCAAAATCGGCACCAACAAATGAGGGAAGTGACTCTCGGCAACTTTAAACCAAGCGACCATTTCCAACGTTGGCTGGCAATGTCCTCGCCCAATCCCATAGATCTGCAAGAAGTTGGCCAATTCAGCAACTCTAGAAGCTACTTCTTGCTCGGTGATTACTACTGATTCTTGATCCATGGAGATCTCCTTTCCCAACTCCAACTCTTGGACAAAAATTTAAATAGAACGTACAGGATTGTGTGCAAAACTAATCCTGCAACAAAAGAAAATATTTGCTTGATTAATCTCATATGCAACCCTCCTTCTATACCATTACTATCACTAGTTTGGCTAAAAATCAAGATTGATTGTATTTACTTAAAAACTCCTGTTTAAACTCGTAAAAATTGTCGTCTAAAATGGATTGGCGGATTTTGGCCACCAACCCGACTAAAAAGTAAACGTTATGGATTGAGGCTAAAGTCGCGCCTAAAATTTCTTTGGCTCTTAATAAATAAGCAACATAAGCACGGGTGTAGTTTTTACAACTATAACATTCACAGCCCTCTTCAATCGGACTTAAATCATCACGATATTGCTCATTTAATATATTAACTTTGCCTTTCGCGGTGAGCAAAGTCCCGGTCCGGGCAAAACGGGTCGGGATCACACAATCAAAGGTATCCACGCCATTTTCCACCCCATCAAAAAAATCTTCCGGTTGGCCAATACCAAGCAAGTGGCGTGGCTTATCTTTAGGCAAAATGGCATTGACCCAGCCTACCGCTGTCCCTAAATCATCTTTATTAAACGAGCCCCCAATCCCAAAACCAGCAAAGTCCTCCATCTGACCAATAAATTTAGCTGATTGCTCGCGCAAATCTTGATGGCGTCCACCTTGGACGATGCCAAACAAACCTTGTTTGGCCGCTGCCTCACCACCCGCCAAGTGGGCCGCTAAACTCCGCTCGGCCCAAGCGTGAGTCCGGGCCAAAGCCTCCTGTTGATACTCGTAACTGGCTTGGGGTGAGGTGCACTCATCAAAGGCAAAAATAATATCCGCCCCCAACTTATGTTGTATGCCCATTGAGCTCTCGGGGGTAAAGCGATGCTCACTGCCATCCAAGTGCGACCTAAACGTCACGCCATCATTATCTATTTTAGCGAGTTGATGACTAGACAAATTTTCGCTGTCAAAATTTGTCGGTTCGGCCTGCCCCTTGGCCACTTTACTTACTCCCCCTTTGCCAAACGCCTCGCCAAGCGAGAAGACCTGGAAGCCGCCGGAATCGGTCATTATCGGCCCCGGCCAGTGCATAAAATTATGTAAACCTCCAGCCTTGGCCACCAAGTCAGCGCCGGGTTGTAAATATAAATGATAGGTATTAGCGAGCACCACTTGCGCGCCGGTACCAGCCACCTGCTCGGGCGTTAGCGCTTTAACCGTCGCTTTGGTACCCACTGTCACAAACGCCGGTGTTTCAATCTGGCCATGAGGTGTCTCAATCACCCCGGCTCGCGCTAAAGTATTACTTAATTCTTTAACTATTTTAAATTTAATTGGTTGGCTCATCGGTAAATTAAAGAGAACCACAGTAAAATCGCCAAGGCTAAAGAGATTAATTTAATAGACCAATTATTAACCACCAAATATTGCCACGGGCTAGTGATGGTGGTCTCCGCTAGCTCTTTGGCAAAAAATTGATGCACCACCGCCTCCACCGCCTCACGATTATCAAGTGAGATTAATACCCCATTCTCAGATTTAGAAATAGTGCCACGCTCTTCCGAAACAACTAGGGCTAAAGCATCGGACTTCTCCGTCACGCCAGCGGCGGCGCGGTGCCTGGTACCCACTTTAGTAAAATCAGTAAAATTCTCGGCCAGTGGTAAATGGACTCCAAAGCGCTTAATTCGATTATCATCAATAATGACAGCACCATCATGCCCGGGTGATGACGGATCAAAAATACTTAATAATAGAGCTGAGGAAATCCGCCCATCTAAAGCAAAGCCCCCTTCCAATAAGGGTTCTAGTGGATACTCGCGAGGGAAGACAATGATTGCCCCCCGCTTACCACCAGCCAAGACCATTACCGCTTCAACAATCATATTAGCGGCATTACGTGAGAGTAAACGCGTCCGCTCGCGCGCTAAATTACGCCCCTTAACGGTAAACCACTCCAAGAAACGCCTGATCTCCCGCTGAAAGACCACGACAAAAATAATTAAAAAAAAGGTGACTAGTGGTTGGAAGATCTTTTCGGTCAAACCTAAGTCGAGCGTTTTAGCCACCAAATTAATCAAGATTAATGAGGCTAACGCGGTCAGCATAAAGTAAGACCGGGTTTGGCGGATAAAAATCAGCGCCACGTAAATAATCGAGGCCACAATCAAAATATCTAAAATCTCTCTAATAAACATATTAAATTATCTAAATTAAGCGGCCCAAACTTTTAACTCCTCATAACTGACTGAGCCACAAAGCCACTTATTAGTTTGAGTATTAATAAAAAAGGGCACACCACCACACTTACTACCATCATCGTAGGTAGTCAGTAATTTAGCATTGGCCTCATTGTGCCAAGTTTCGATCCGATCGATTTTGACCCCAACCTCCGTCTCCAAACGATCCATGAGGGGAATCATGGTGTGACAGTGCGGGCAATCGGTGCCGTAAAACATTAATAGATGTGACATGCTTTGCTACTTTACCACACCAAAATCGGGAAGTCACTATCAAGCTCGGTTGAGTAATAAAACTCGTAAGCTAAGCGGCCAAAAGTGTAACTCTCGCCACCCACCTCAATTAAGGCGCCACCAGCCTGTGGCTTGGGATTAGGACGTGAGTTAGCAAAACCGATATTAAAAAGTGTCGCCATAATCTCGGGCCGATTATGGATTGGGTAACCGGCGCGCTCCCACTCGGCTCGGATCTCGCGCAAATAAAGCGCCACGTATAAATAACTATAGTAGTGATCGTGCTGATCGGCCAAGCGATCAAAACGGAGGGAATTAATATCGCCCGAGCCAAAGTCGAGTAAGTGCTCATAAGTGAGGCCAGGGTAACGGGGCGATTGGCGATCAATTAAATTAGCCTCAATCTCCCGCGCAGTATCCTCTTTTAGCCCGGCCACCCCCCAAGAGAATTTGGTTTGGACCCCAAGCAGAGCCAAGGGCTCAAAAATTTGTTTATAAACCTCGCGCTCGGAAGTAAAGAGTCGTAATTGCTCTGGTACCACTTGAGCCACAATTAAACGGGCTGGCACACCGGTCTCCTTGCTTACTTTTTGAATTACGGCCGTATCACGTGTAAGTGCTTGAGACAGAGTCTGCCACTCGGGTGACTGGCGCCAAGCTAAATTAACTTCAGAGCCCAGTCTCTGTCCGGGCCACTCGCCACGAGGATCCTCCTCGCCACTAACATTAGTTAAGCCAAAATAGTTGGCGGTTAATACCCCGACCACGACCAAAATAGCCAGGCCAATAACGAGCCCTGCGCTTAAAAAAATTTTAGAACACAATGATTTGGGGAAAACAAGTTGCATTTAGTTTTAGACAGGATATCATAAATATACATGACGATCGAACAAGGACCAGGAAGACGTAATTTTGACTCTGATGCAAAATTTTTAAATGAGCTCATAGTTCAAGTCCCTG
>CAYTWP010000042.1:0-5696 GCA_964442155.1 uncultured Candidatus Saccharibacteria bacterium | reverse complement strand
GCGGTAATTAGTACTCTCCGCGACATAAGCCAAAGTAACCGAGTGAGTAAAAGTAATTAAACAGATAGTAATAATAAAATAACGGATCATGTCTTAAGTATACGATAGCCGATAATTAGTACTAATAAGCCAGCTAAAATTAGCCCGATATAACGCCACCAAATTGGACAAACCATAAACCAAATTATGTTTGCGTCAACAATATCATCATAACCGCGGTTAAGCTCTAAAGTGGCTTTATACACACCAGTTGGTAAAGTTAAATCCGTAATATCGCGAATCCGAGTACTATCTGGTAAAACGTACCATGGGTCAATTACCGCATGCCCCAACTCCTGTCCACGCCAATTATTAATCTTAATCAGACCATATGGATTTAAATAGGTATTACCATCATTAGTAAATACGATATAAAAGCCAATATTTTTACCTGGAACATTGAGTAATCCGTTTAATAAACCAAATTTTGTCACTCGCCCTGACTCTTTAACCTCACCTGGGATTTTAATAAATAATAATGAATTTAATTGAGTGGTTACTGCCGCTTTATTGCCAGCTATTTCCATTCCCTTAATTACGACTGCAATTTGGCCATATCGCGTCCCTGGGTAAGCAGTAGTCGGTAAAGTTATTTTAATAGGCAGATTTAAACTTTGACCAGGATTAAGAATTAAGGTAGTGGTTGGCACCGTCACCTGCCCAATTAATGAATTTTGGCCAGCGATTAAATCTTCTATTTTAAATTTTAAGCTAACTGACTGAGTCAAACTACTAGCCACTGACAAAGTAATTATTTTCGTCTCGCCGGGATTAACTACCACTTCTTGTTTAGCTGGTGTAATAGAAATAACGGCTGGTACTGCCGCATAAGCAACATTGGTTAAACTAAAACCAAACAGTACTAGCGCTAACCAGAGCCATCTCATTGTTTTACTGGAGTTAAGACAAAAATGTAATCTTCACCAGTGTGATCACGGAAAATTGGGGTCACTACTCCAGCCTTACCCGATGGATCAACATTGACATTAACCTTATCGGAAAACATTTCTGCTACTTTATCTTTTAAGCTTTGAGGTGTCGAGCTCCCAGCTGGCACCACCACAACTCCTTGAGCAGGTAAAGTGTTGGGACTAACCGTACCACCACCAGCCGGCAAACGACGTAAAATCTCGCTGATGCCGGTTTTAATATCTTTAATATCAGATTGTAATTGAGTTAAACCGGTATCAGTAGTTGGTATTGTTGGTGCCACCACTTCCCGACCAAAAAAGCGCGACCAATTAGTCACTAAATTAGTCCAAACATTACCTAAACCGATTACTATTTTAGTGACTACCTGCCAAGCTTGATCTACAATATTAGCAATCCATTCTAAAATAGTGACCCCACTAAAATTAACACTAGCCGTGGCCGCGGTTAGCACTTGCTCTTTAGTCGACATCAAAGAGAAGGGTATGGCTGTGGTTTGAGCGGTAAACCAGATGGCTCCTTGATCAGCTAAAGTTAAAACCTCATATGCCCTGACCGCTACTTTGTCAGCTAAAATCCCCGCTGTTAAATCAAGGCTGATGGCGGTCGAAAAATAAATTTGATCAGCCCCCCAAGTTAAAGTTTTAGCGGTAGTGTTAAGTGATGAAGCTGACTGCTCTAAAGCAACATTAGCCGAAGCTAAAGAAGAGTTAGCTCCACCAATTGATTGGGTTAAAAAACCTTGAGGAAGAGCCGTAACTAAAGTTAAGTACGTCAGGACTCCAACCAGTCCGGCTAAAGCGCCACTCATTTTAGTCAAAGTGACAATGCTGGATTGGAGTAAGCCTGGATGTAAGTGATTAGTAATTGGCAATAAACGAGACAAGGCCGACTCAAGTACAAACCACTGATCATCAACGCGCTCAGCCTCTAACTTTTTTTGGCGACATTGTTTGTCTAGCTCCACCTTAGACACCCCTAAACGCTCGCTGGCTTTAGCTAGTTTGATATACTTTCTCCCATTATAAAAAAGCTCATCAGCGATGTTCATTTACTTAATAATAGCACTTGGGATTTAAGCTTATTTTGTTGCTTAAACCCTTTGTGGATAAGTAACGCCGAGCTCGCTATAATAGCGGGATGCAAGTCCTCACCGTCACTCCAATTACTAACCATATCCCCTTGTCCGAATTGACTTATTTTACTAAAGAGTTAGTGACGCCGGGCGCCATCGTAGAGATTACTGTGGGTAAACGTGAATTACCAGCTCTAGTGTTGGAGGTGAGCCAAGCCAGCGCTCTCAAGCAGTCATTGCGTACTAGCAGTTTTACTTTAAAAAAAATCAAGCGAGTAATTAGTCCTAATTTATTTTTACCCTCGTTTATGAGTGGGGTAATTGCCGCTAGTCACTGGTATAATGTCTCACCCGGCCTAATACTTAAAGCCTTAGTACCAACAGCTATTTTAAACAGTAAAGAAGTAATCACTAAAAAAACTAAACTAGCTTCTCTCGTCATCGACGAGGGACTCAGAAGCGAGATCAAAGTCCTACAACAACCTTGGTTTGAACGCTTAGCTTTGTACAAAGGATTGATTCGGGAAATGCTGGCTAAAAATCAATCAGTGCTGATTATCTTCCCAGGAGCGGCAGACATTGCTCAAGCAGCGCCGATTATCAGTCGTGGGTTGGAAGATTATGTTCAAATATTTTCCGGTGGGGAAACTAAAACTAAAATTGTCGCCACCTGGAGAGAGGCCTTAAAACAAAGTAAACCGGTGGTTATTATTGGGACCTCACTGGTGTTATCAATTCCTCGCCCCGACATTGGCCTGGTAATTTTAGATCAAGAAAATAGTAGCGGTTATAAACAATTTTTACCGCCCTATTTTGATCTCCGCCAAATAATTAAAGCCATCACCACTAATTTAAATTGGCCGTTATTATTAGGTGATAGCGTTTTATCTCTAGAGACCTTACATAAAGTAGAGCAAAAAGAATATACCACCGCTGGCCCCTTGCGTCATCGCCTGACCTCTGAAGCTAAAAACTCTTTAATTGACGGTCGGAGCCAAACCGATATTAACGGTAAAAAAATCTTCTCTATTATTACCGATGGAGTTAAAGAAAAAATTGATGGAGTGTGCCAAAGCGGCGGCAGTGCTTTTGTATTTACCGCTCGCAAAGGTTTGGCCCCAACCACTGTCTGCAATGACTGTGGCACCACCGTCGTCTGCCCTACTTGTCAGGCACCTTTAGTCGCTCATCGACAATCAACCACTAAAAATATTTTTTATTGTCATCACTGTGGCCTCAAACAAGATATTAACGATAAATGCGTCGTTTGTGGTGGTTGGCGGTTGGCCAGTCTTGGTATCGGCACCGAGAGGGTGGCCAAAACATTACAAGAGCTTTTCCCCGAGCGCCTAATCACTATTATTGACTCAGACTATACCCCCACTCCGGCCAAAATTAAAAAAGCGTTGGAGACTTTAAATCAACCTGGTGGCATTGTGGTGGGCACTGAACAAGCCCTTAATTATTTGCCAATAACTATCCCTTTGGTCGCAGTGATTGGTATTGACTCGTTGTTTATGGTCCCGGCCTATCAAATGAATGAGCGCGTTTTTAATATTTTGATTGATTTAAAGAGCCGCACTAGTCGTCAGTTTTTAATCCAAACCAGACATCCAGAAACGGCCCTCTTCCATCAAGCCTTAGAAGGTAATATTTTAGACTTTTATCGTGAAGAGTTAGTATTGCGGGAAAAGTTTGATTACCCACCATTTAAATTATTAATCAAAGGTACTTTAACTAACTTAAAACTTAAATCAACTAAAACTATCGCCGAAACCAAGCTTAAACCTTGGCAACCGTTGTTTTATGAAAACAATTTTTTATTAAAATTAAAACCAACCGACTGGCCTAATGATAAATTAGCCGAGACACTTAATGCCTTAAAACCAGCCTGGCAAATTGACATTGGACCTATTAATTTGATGTAATATAAGAATCGATGACTGTCCCTATCCTCCAACAAGAGCATCCCTTATTAAGAGCTAGAACTAAATCACTAAATTTAGCTGAAATTAACTCACCTAAAATTAAACAGACAATTGCTGAAATGATTGCGGCTTTAGACTCTTGCCCCGATGGCGTAGCCATTGCCGGGCCTCAAATTGGAGCCACCGTACCGATTTTTGTGGTCTCAATGAAAATGATTGAGCCTAATACCGATCCTACTCCTAGCCATTTAATTTTTATTAATCCTAAAATTACCAAACTCTCAAAAAAGAAAGTTATCTTAGACGAGGGCTGTCTCTCAGTACGCAATATTTACGGAAAAACTAAACGAGCTGTTACCGCTACTATCGAGGCTTATGACGAGCATGGTAAAAAATTTACTTGGACCGGACGGGAGTTAATGGCGCAAGTCTTTCAACATGAGATCGATCATTTAAACGGGATTTTATTTACTGACCACGCCACCGATTTAGAAACGATTGTCGAGACGCCCAAAACCGATGATTAAACTGGCCTTTTTAGGCACCGATGATTATGCCGTCACTGCTTTAGACACTTTAATTAATCATGGCTTAGTGCCCCAACTAATTATTAGCACACCAGACAAGCCGGCTGGCCGCGGACTGGTTTTAACCCCACCACCTTTAGCTCAATATGCCCAAGCCCATAATTTACCGCTCATCCAACCAAGTAATCTAAAAACTATCCCGGCGGAACTAGCCGCTGGAGAGTGGGATCTATTTATTGTGGCCTCATATGGCAAAATTATCCCGACCACTATTTTAGACTTACCTAAAACTGGTGCCCTTAATATCCACCCCTCGCTGTTACCTAAATATCGTGGGCCTTCACCGCTCGAGACCGCTATTTTAGCAGGTGAAGTGGAGACCGGTGTGACTATTTTACAAGTCGATCCGGAATTAGACCATGGGCCGATATTAGCGCAAGAAAAATATACTTTAACTACCGAGACGACCGGTGAGCTCGGCCAAATTTTATTTAAACGCGGGGCCGAAATGATCGCTGATATTTTGCCCGATTATTTAGTGGGTAAAATTACGAGCCAAGAGCAAGATCACACTCGAGCGACATTTACTAAGAAATTTGAAAAAAGTGAAGCGGAAATTAATTTAGAATATAGCGCAATTGTAAATTACCAAAAAATCCGCGCCTTTACTCCCCGCCCCGGCGCCTTTACCTTTGTCACCAAAAACGGCCAATCTATCCGCCTCAAAATAAAAAAAGCGCACCTCCTTGATGGTGCGCTTGTCCTCGACCGCGTCATCCCTGAGGGAAAACGCGAGATGAGTTGGGAGATGTTTATCACTTAGCCTCGGAAAGGAGCAACTTGATCCCCAGACCAGCCAGAATCAGTCCTGTTACCCGATCAACCCAGACTCTGATTTGTTGGAATTGGGCTTTGACTCGCTTGATCGACAACACTGTCGCCAAAAGCGAGAACCAAGACAGGGCGATCAGTGAAATCTCAGCCCCGTAAAATATTTGCCACACCAGCGGCGTATCGGGTGTCAAAATAACACTGAAAAAGCTAACAAAGAAGAGTGCCGCCTTTGGATTGAGAAAGTTGGTCAACAATCCAATACTAAAGGCTCGTGCCGGAGTCAGATCACTCCTCCTCTCCACCGCTTCATTTTCTCTATCAGACACCTTGTCTGCTTTTGAAAAAAGCGACTTCAAGCCGAGG
>CAYTWP010000041.1:0-5841 GCA_964442155.1 uncultured Candidatus Saccharibacteria bacterium | reverse complement strand
TAAGCGCTTGGCGAAATTTAAGTTGAGTGCTGACAAGGTCTGCAAAACGATACTAATCGTGAAAAGGGAAAAGTAATGCAAATGTTCAAGATGTTTGTCGTGGTACTCTCAATCTTCATCTCGATCCTGGTCTCGGCTCAAACCGTCGAGGTCACTGAAGTGGTCGATGGCGAACGGGCGGCTAAGGCTTTCTTGGCTACCGCTCCGATTGCTAGTTATTACGAGTATGTTGAGTTCAACTACGTTCTTGATGACGGAGTCAAAGACTACGTCTTTTATGAAATTAGGCGAAGTAAAGATTATAAGATCACTAAACTTGCTATGGGGATGAACAATGATCCCGTGGCCACTCATGTCCTGGTTGACGTCGATAAAGGTGATGAGCCTCTCAATGGTATACCGCTTAGCGATGCAGCCATCAATTTCCATTCTTCGTTATGGGTATTTGATCAGAACAATGAGGTGATAGCCTATGGAGAAACAGCTATCATTCCGCTACAGTCACCAGGTGATCCAATCCATATCGTATTGACGCCGATCTGGCAGGAACGATTTATTTCTTACGGTAAGTTACCGGAGGGTGTTGATCCTGAGGATTTTGTCTTAGAGATCGGGAACTACCAGGTTCCCTACTATGACCACGGATTCGATGTGTGGTATGACCCACTGTCAAATGACCTTGACTATGTGATTATCGATCTTAGGACCGGTAATCTCTATCGTTCTGGTCAAATTGACGAGGTCGCTTTGGCAGGCACTTCATTACTAAATGTCACTTATGTTGGGGGAGTCAAAGATTTGTTCCCTGGAGACGATAATACCTATAATTCTCAAGAGAATTTGGATGGATTCGTCGAGCGTGATGGTTCGATGGTCTCGGCCAAGGTCTATATGGCCAGGCCATTGGGTATGAACTTCTATGTCTCAACTAGTGAAGGGTTTAGCATAGAAATCCGAGCCCTAACAGATTCAGGTGAGACGCCACTAATTGCTTCGAATAAGGATTCAGGTGATTCGTGGCTGTATGCCGGATCCGGGTATGAGAAGTTGATCATTACGATCATTGGCACCGGCGATGCGTCTCAAGATCTTTATGTTTGGGCCGAGCGCTTCTAGTTCTAAAATTGATTTACGGGTCCTGGTTTGCCGCAAGGTGAACCAGGCCTTTTTTGTACCTAATTTGTACCTAAATCTTGTCTTTTTGTGGGGATTAGGCTATAGTAGTCGGGTACTAAATATTAACTGCTATGTCCCAAGATAATCTAATTAAACTAGTCTGCAAGGTATGTAAACGGACCAATTACTGGAGCCGTAAAAACCGTAAGGGGGTAGAGCGGAAGATTGAGCTCAAAAAATTCTGCAAGTGGTGCAAAAAGCAAACCACGCACAACGAGTCCAAAAAATAACAAAATAGGCTGGAAGACAGCCTATTTTTGTGCCATAATGCCGATACTGGGTCCATAGTTTCAATGGTAAAACAGCGGTCTCCAAAACCGTCGTTCCCCGTTCGAGTCGGGGTGGACCCGCTTGATTGTGGTATAATAAAAATACATGGCTATGCCAAAATTTGAAAAACCAGTAGACAATAATCCAAATGAGAAAAAGGTTCCTAATGGTGATAAACCAATAGGCAACATAATAAATATTATCCCATCAGAAAAGGCTATACCCTTGCTTGATTTGCGTAGCACTCAAGAACGTAAAGCTGATGAAGCGGTTGCTAGATCTAATGCCCGTAGGGGTAAAGTAATCGAGGGTCTGATTGTCCGCCATCCAATTCAATCTAAAATAGAAAATAAGTCAGCTACTCCAAGGGTAATTAAGCAACGCCCGGTAAATAAACAGAGAGTTCCTCTGCCTAATGAGGTTATTGAGTATGATGATCAAGGTAAACCAATTAGCTACTCTAAGAATAGTTATTTTAAACCGTTGATTAAGAAGAGGCGATTACCTAAAAAGTCGATCAAAACCCCGTCTCGACCTAAAGGCAATAAAGGTAAAATGTACTCCATTCCTGATAATAAAAAAACTGAGGCTGGGAAAATATATTTAGAGAGGGAGGTCTTAACTGAAAAAGATATTGAGTATCGTAAAAAAAGGGAAGCTGAATTGGCTAAAATAGAGGCAGATAGAAAAGAGAGAGTACAAAAAGCATGGGAGGCTAATATTGCTGAAATTAAAGCGAGACCCCCAGAAGACTTGCCAATAGAGGAAGAAGACGAACCGTTTGAGGTAAACACTGATTTTGGCGGTATTAGGCAACCGGAAGTAATTGAGCCAGAGGAAGTAAAACCAGAAGTTGAATTACCGATTGATATTAGTGAACCAGGACCACCAGAAGGTAAATATGATTACGAAGAAGTTTTGACTATTGGTAATCCAAATTCAACTGAGTCAGATCCGCATGGTTTTACTAAAGACCAATACCAAGAGGCGATATATAATAAAGAACAACAAAAAGCTAAAGAACAAATTTATAATCCTTTACCACCAGAAGTTGTTCCTGAGGTTATCCCTTTTGTTAAGTCTACGGAATCAGAATCAGAGGATATGCCAGAGGTGGAAGTATTAAAATCAGAGATAAATGAGCCGCCAGTTGGTGAGAAGGCTAAAGAGTCGGCGTGGAAAAAGTTTAAGGAGTCTAGTGTTGAGGGAGTTAAAAATAAGTGGGATTACTCTCGTGAGCGCTTGTTGGGCTTTATGAGTTTTGGTGGCGTAGAGCTTTTTCGGGCAGAAGGCTTTAGACGTGGTACGGGTAAAGTGGCAGAGGGTGTCCGTAAAGACATTAACTCAATAGAGCGTGAGCAAAATCTAACTTACGACGACCAACACGAGGAGGCTAATCGGATGAATCGCCTTTACAATGAGACCAATTTTGAGGTGGGTTTACCCGACAATCGTCAGGAGTTTTACACCAATCTCTCTCGTTTGGTTTCGGCTGAAAAAATTAACCACAATAAGGAGATCGAGAAGCAGATGATCGAGGACTCGCTTAATACTTTAAAAACTAAATTTAGTAAAAAAACGGATTATCGAGGCAAGGCCATTTTATCAGATGAAAAGTTGGCCACTATCGAGGCTGAGCTTCGTAAAGTGGCGGCGGATGCTCGCTTTATGCAAACTGATCGCGATATTTTAGGTTATGAACAGTTAGTGCGCAAGCATCTTGATCCAGAGTGGTGGAAGCGTTATGTTTGGGCTGGGATTGAGGCGGCTGTAGATACAGCGGCAATAGCGATACTTGTGACCAGTGCACCAAGTATTGGTACTTGGTGGGGTGGGCGTACGGTTAAGTCGGCGGTTGGTAAAGGTGTTGGTCATATTGTTGAAGAGCATAAGGAGGAGGTTATAAACAAAGTAACTAAAGGCGGTTGGAAGGTGGCTGATTGGTTTAAACCAAAGTTTCCGACTAGTCCAATTAGTTTCGAGTCAGCTAGTGGAGCACCAGAATCGGCCGAATTGCATAAAAATGTGTGGAATACAGTTAAGGAGTATTTAGTCCGTAATGGGGTGGAAAAGCCAACTGACGCCCAAATTTTAGAAGTATCTAAAGGGGTGGTCCAGGAAAATGGTGTTGGCGTTAAAGAGTGGGGTATTGAGGGTAAAATCGCGGACACTAAAATGCGTCCTGGTATGCCAATAAGTATGAAGAGTGCTGGAGCTTGGTTACTAAAAAAAGGGTTTATGGCCGGGGGTAAGGCGGTAGTAAAAACTATTTTGGAAAATTAATTTTATGACTATTACACAAAAAGCAGAAAAAATTGGTGAGTTGCTCGCCGCCTCACCACTAAAGGAGGAGATTAAGGTGGCCATTTTAGATAATTTAGCCGAGATGCCGGAGCGGGCCCTTGATGATTTGATTAAAGCCCTAACCGCTGAAGGTAAAATGATTGCTAATTTAAGCGAGGAGCTGGAAAAATTTACCACTCATCAAAATGAGTATTGGCGCGACTTGGAGGAGACTCAAAAGGAGGCGGTTGATGATGTGGTGGCTAAACACGTTAGGGAGCTCGAACATGAGATTGCCAAAAGTGATCTCCGGGACTCGCTCGATAAGCTAACGACTTAGCCAATTAATTTGTTTATTTCGTTTAAACCAAGTGCGCTGACGCTTGGCAAAGTGCCAAATATCTCGCTCTAACTCTTTAACCATTTCTTGCTTACTGATTTTATTTTGCAAATGGCGCGCCACCGAACGATACTCTAAACCTAACTCCTCAAGCCGCTGCCAACTCAAGCCTTGTTTGTTTAATTTTTTAACTTCGGCGGTTAAGCCTTGTTTTAATCTACTGTCTAAGCGCTGGTTTATTTTTTGTTTTAAAATCTGGTCCGGATAATCAAGCCCAATATAAAGTGGATCATAAAGAGATTTGGTTTTAATTTTAGGTACTTTACCTAAGAGGGTGGCAATTTCAATCGCGCGGATTAAGCGATGGGGATTTTGCTGATCAATATTTTTGGCTCTAGTTGGATCGAGCTTTTTTAATTGCTTATATAATTCTAAAGTAGTTTTCTTGCCTAATAATTTACGCAATTTTAAATTTGGTTTAACCGCCGGTAGGACCAAGCCATTAACTAAAGCGTCAATATAAAAGCCGGTGCCACCCACAATAATCGGTACTTTGCTACTCTTTAAAATCCTGACAATTGCTTGCTCGGCTTGTTTTTTAAATTGGTTGACGGTGTAAGTGCGCTGGGGGTTAGCCACATCTAAAAGGTGATGGGGGATGCCGGACATTTCCCGCTTGGTGATTTTACCACTGCCAATATTTAGGTTACGGTAAACTTGCCGTGAGTCGGCGGAGATAATCTCTCCTCCAAGACTCTTAGCTAATTGGACGGCCAAAGAACTTTTACCGGTGGCCGTTGGCCCCACCACCACAATAATTTTAGGTTTAGTCTCCACCTTGTTACCGTAGCGCAAATAAAAACCGCCGGCAAGGTCTCCCTTGCCGGCGTAATGCCAACTAAACCAATTTGATGGTTATTTTTTGTTGAAAACCTTCTTTAATACAAAGGAGGTTAATGTGTTTTTGTCCCGGCATCCTGTCGCCAGTACAATCAAAGATGCCCGCCAAACCCAGAGCTTCCTCTTCTTGAGTGAGTGGTTTTTTGGGATATGACCTTAGGTAATTTACCAGCTCATGTTTGGCTAAGCAGAGTAAAATATTGCGACAACCTTTGATCAGTGTTTCTCCTTTGATTTGAAACGGTTTGCGACAACGAGCATATGGTCTTTTGTCCACCGCCATACTGCCTCCTTCTCGAGCCCAAACTCCACTCGGCTAGTTCTTGTTTGATTATAGCTAAAATAACCCTGTTGTCTAATTTTTTGTAAATACTTAGATTGTTTGCTATGGTTAAAGTGGAAGCACATATAAAGGAGACATTCTATGTCTAAAAATAAGGGTTTGCGATTATTGTATGCCAGCAAAAATCTAGCTAGTCGACAGGCTCGGAAAATTCTGAGAGATGCCAAGGTAAAATTTTTCCAGTTTTCTGTACCGAACAGGTTGGTGGATACCAGAGAAGATCCAAAACCGCCGTGCTTGATTACTGGGGAAGGGCGATTTTCTGGGGTAAAAAAGATCAAATGTTATGTCGATGGGCTAAAGGAGAGATTATGAACGCCACCGACAAGTTTCTTGCTTGTTATATAGAGCCAGGTCAGCCAGAAATACCCATAAAGTTTTTTGATGATGTGATCGGGGTACAAAGTCTCAATGCCTTACTTCTTGAAATTGAGATTGGAGAAGCGGCAACCGCTCAAGAATTTGGGCATTTGCGTTTTGTGGGATAACTTTCTCGAAAGGAGAATATCGATGGAAACCCAAGTTTTGG
>CAYTWP010000040.1:0-5860 GCA_964442155.1 uncultured Candidatus Saccharibacteria bacterium | reverse complement strand
GTCTTTATTACCGGTATGGAGCAAGACCTCTTCCCTCACGCGCCAATTGGCACCGAGGAGCTCGACAACGAGGAGGAGCGGCGCCTCTTTTACGTAGCCCTCACTCGCGCCCGCAAAAAAATCTATCTTTCCTATACCGAGACGCGTCTCGTTTTTGGCAATCGGCGCTTTAACATCCCGTCCGAGTTCCTCTCCGAGATCCCCAATCACCTCCTCACCACCGAAACCAATCGTTTGAGTATTGTCGATTTTTAAGTATGATAGCGCTATGGGCGTTAGAGCGAAAAAGTCTTTGGGGCAACACTTTTTGGATGACCAAGAGGTGCTTAATTTGCTGGTCGAGACGGGCGAGGTCAAGGCGGGGGAGGTGGTGCTAGAGGTGGGGCCGGGCGAAGGCACACTGACTCAAGTACTACTTAATACCGGCGCTAAAGTAGTGGCCATTGAGAAAGATCCGCGCTTAATTCCAATATTAACCAAAAAATTTGAGGTAGAAGTTAAAGCTGGGAAGTTAGAATTAATTGAGAGCGATATTTTAGATTTGTATTATAAAGAAAGCTTGCCAAATATTTTAAAAGATAAAAAATATAAACTGATCGCTAATATTCCCTATTATTTAACCGGCGAATTAATTAAATTATTTTTAAAAGCCAATCAACAACCACAATTAGCAGTTTTATTAATCCAAAAAGAGGTGGGTGAGCGCGTCACCAGTTATAAAAATAAAGAAAGTGTCCTCTCTTTAGCAGTAAAATTATATTGCGAGCCTAGTTACATTGCGACCGTGCCTAAAATTTTATTTAACCCGGTACCTAAAGTGGACTCTAGTATTATTTTATTTGACCAAATTAAACCGGCACCAAAAAACGTTGATGTTGAGCGCTTTTTTAAGCTAATCAAACAAGCATTTAGTGGTAAGCGTAAAAAGTTAAGTAATACTTTAGTCGAGTATAAAGCGGAATTAGAAGAGTGTGGTATTGACGTTAATGCTCGGCCGGAGAATGTCGAGTTTGAAAAGTGGTTATGTCTCGCCCAAAAATAATTTTAATTGTTGGAGTAATAATAATTTTAGTAATTAGTGCTTTTGTAGTGTCTAATAAAAATTCTGAAGCTTATTTAACTTTAGGTAATACTAAAATAAAAGTAGAACTCGCCGACACGTCAGCCAAACAAGCTCAAGGATTATCTGGTCACGAGAGTTTAGACCAAGACTCGGGGATGTTATTTATTTTTGATCAACCTGGTCACTACGGCTTTTGGATGAAGGACATGTATTTTGCCATTGATATGATTTGGCTCGACAGCGATTGGCGAGTAGTCAGCATTAGTCAAAACATTAGTCCCAGCACTTACCCGACCGCCTTTTACCCGGCCACGCCGGCCCAATACGTTTTAGAAGTTAAAGCCAATTGGGCTACTCAAAACAATGTCGCTACTGGCACTAAAGCAACTTATGGCCCGGGCAATGAGGTCCCAACCATATGAATCATTGGGCTTAAAATCCCACCCTCCACACTTGGCAATGGAATACAAAACGGAATTAGACCCACCCAACAAGTAGAGGAACCGATGGTCCGACCCAAGACCCAAGCGGTCGGCACCAACATCCCATAGCGGTATAAAATACTAATCCCAGGCTGGAAAATGACTTCGGCTGGTAAAGCTGGCGCCGCTGGACTTAAAATTAATTTTAAATTAAAAGTGCAAGTGCAGGGGATAGTGGCTAAAATTCGCCCCCCAAAATTAGACGCCACTAACACTGATGGATTACCAATAGCATAAGCATTGGGCACCATTAGAGCACTAAACATTAACCCCGCAATAACTAATCTAAATTTGTGGCTCATAAATTGGCGCTGGATAAGTAACTGTAAACATCATATCATTACTAATACCAGTCTCATTTTCTACCGTTACAATCAAGGGTAAGGAGATAGTGCGACCAGCTTGGCGATTTTTAAACACCTTAGGACCAGCAAAATCCTCATTAAAAGCCGAGGCGGTAAAAGTAAGATTTGTGCCATCGCTCGACTTTACCCCTTTGATTACTTGATAGCTGGCATAAATGGTATTAGACGATTTAGTACTAAAACCCCGACCTTTAATGGTCACTATCGTGCCGATGGGACCAGCACTTGGACTCAAACTATCAATAAATGTTGTGGTTGAGCGCTTGGGTTCGGGAGGAAAACGGAGTCCAGATATTGATAAACTAGGCAAATTAGTAGTTTTAATTGGAGTAACAGTTGGTAATGGAGCCAAATTAGCAGTATTACCCCCCACCGTCGCTCGCTCAATCGCTTGATTAAGCAAGTAATTGAGTTTGGCTTGTAAACTAGCCACCAACACCTGTAATCGCGACACCTCACTGGTTAAATCGGTCACCGCATAAACACCAGAAGTGCTAACTAAAATAATTAAACTTAAAATAATTACCCCATAACGCAACATATCGCCACTATAACATAAGTTTATCCACTAATATCCTTTAATTTAAGGCCCAAACTGCTTTAAAGCATATTATAATAGAGGGTGGAGTAACGGGCTTATGATTAACTTTTTACCCAGCAAAAGGGTGGTGCTGATAATTTTAATTGTCCTCTTGGTTTTAGCCGGGGGACTTTGGTATCTCGGCCGGGGGCCAGTACTGGCCCCCGTTACTCCGGTCGAAAAATTAGTCGCCGAAGTCACCACCCAGAAAAAGACTTTAAAAAGCTACGATCCGGCCCTATTACCACGAGAGTTTACGGAAAAAGACTTAATCGTTACCACTAAAACTGACACCACTACCCTTAAGCAATACGGCTTAGCCTTAGCTGATGCTCTACGTTCTTACGCCACCCCACGAGCCAGTGAGATCACTGCCTTAAACCAAGTAGTGGAACAAAAAAATTCCTCAGCCCTAACCCCCTTGACCCAAGCTCAAGCGATACACCAAGAGGCTACCACTAAGTTGTTAGCTGTTACCGTACCTAAAACAGCAGTGACCCTGCACTTGTCATTACTTTTTCACACTAGCCGGATGGCCTATTTAGCCGGCAATATGACCCAAGTATTAGACGAGCCAATCTTAGCGTTAGAAAGTGCCGATCGCTATGTTAGCTATATTTTGTCGTTTTACCGCAAGTCCGAGTCAATTAATGATTTTTTTACCAAATATAAAGTTAGTTTCCAACCAGGCGAGGGAATTATTTTTTACATAACTATTACTGATAATTATGCTACTACCACTCCACAAAATTAAAACTGGCCTAATGTTGGTAGGATTAATCGCTCAATTAACCCTACCGGTTTTAGCTTTGGGTCAACAGGTTACCGTTGAAGATTTAGCACCCCTACCAGGCCAAGAGCCATCCTATCAATCTGGTGATGGTAACGCTAATCATGATTTGGAAATTAATCGAGAAAATTATAATGCTGGTAGTAGTCAAGCCTCAAGCCAATTACAACAAACTCGCAGTAAAGATAAACAAAAATGCCAAGGTAGTAAATATTTTGCTGGTCTAGCCGGTAAACTGCAAAGCACCCTCCAAGAACGCCTACCACAAATTATTCGTGGCGCTTTAATGGAGCAATTACCAGGCCAAATCCAAGGCATTATCAACGAGCAAATGCCTGAGGTGGTTAATCAAGTAGTCACCGAGGGTATCACCAGAGAATTAACAGTCCAAATCGCTGGCCTAATTAATCAAGGGGTGAACCCGAGCGACATTAGCCCTGATCTTATCCGCTCAATTATCCAACAACGTTTACCTATTATCTTATTAAACGGTTTACAGCAAGAGCTCCCTCGCGCAATTAGTAATGGCTTCCGTCAGTTAGGACCTGGTATTTTACAAGGCGCTTTAGGTGGTCCTAATGGTGGCTTGGCCGCCGACATACAAGATGAATTAGCTGACGAATTTAATGAGGCTATTGATGATACTATTGGCGACTTAGAGGATGAGCCTCTCTCGGCTCAGGGTCGAAATCAACTAGGAATTTTACGACAAAATCGGGGTGAATTTAGTCAAGAATTAGTAAGTGGAGCAATTGATCTCTTAACCTCCTCCATTGGGGATAATCAAATGTTGGGTCAATTTAGTGACGAGATGGCTGACCAAATGGAGGATATTTTAACTCAACAATTAGCAGTCATAATGTCCCAACCAGAATTTAGGAATTCCCTTAATCAAGTTAGCGATCAAATGAGTGCATCCTTAAGCGACCAGTTAGGTGACTTAGGGGGTGAGCTTTCCGACATTGCTTTAGATAGTTTAGATGACACGGTAAATGAAGTGGTGGCTCAAATTAGCGCCCCCATCTCCCGAGCGGTGTCCGACACCATGACCACCGCCCTCTCGGCCGTCGCCAATCCGATTAATGCGGCTATCAACGGGACAATTAATCTTATTACTGAGCCAATTGTAGCGATTACCGGTGGTTTAGTTAATGGCATTACCGAGCCATTTACCACCGCCATGGATGGCTTGGTGGATAGCGTGGTCCAACCATTTAGCGAAGGGCTCACCAATATGATGAATAAAGTCCTAAGCCCCATCACCGAGCTGTCTGATCGACTAACTCAGCAAATTAATGACCTTTTTGATAATGCTATTGATCAGGTCTTTAATATTTTACCTTTCGCGCGAGTCCCAACGGACGCCTTAGTCAATAATAATAGTGGTATTAGTATCGACACTAAAGTAATTAAAGAGGTCCAAAACAAAGCCTGTGCCGATGTCGAAACCGCTAAAAAAATTGCCGCCGATATGCAAAAAAAGGAGTTGGTAGATGATCGTAAGGCCCGCGAGCAAGCCAGCAAAACAATAGATAAATTTAGTAATCAAACAGTTAAGTTGTTTAGAGACGAAAAATTGGTACTTAATTTAAAAAATTACGTCCAAGAAGCGCGAAAAGAGGCTAAAGATATTGCTTTAGCAGAGCTAGAACACTCAGGTGACACTTTCAGCAAACAAACACTTAGAACCTTAAAAAGTGATGATTTAAATGATCCTTACGCCTCAACCTTAAGTCAGAGTGAGTATCGTGAGTTACTTAGTAACCCCTCACAATTAAACTCCGCTACTTATTGGGATCGCTTACTTAAATTATACGACCCCACTAAAAATAATAGCCCTGGCTCCTCACTCTTAAACAATTTAGCAATTCAAGGCCAGCGTCAGGCCGCCGCCGAGCAAAATGCCCGCGACAAATATATTGCCGGACAAGGGATTAAAGAGATTACGGAGTGTAATAAATATGATCAAGATCAAAATTGTATTGACGAAACGGTCATTACGCCTGGTCGAGTTAGTGGTGACTTATTAAATCAAGTGAACGCCGCTCGGGTTGGTCAACAAGTTAATGTTGATGAGTTAACAGACATCGTTAAAGGCTCCGAGCCCACCACAGAGTTGATCCAAACGCTCAATGCCCCGGGAGCAACTGGCCCTGGTGGTTTACCAAACATCTTCCGCCTTGGTAATGGACAATCTAATTTTAATACCGGAAGCAATTTACCTCCCATCAACCCTGGTGATTTGTTGAGCTTAATCCCACCAACCGCTCGGATCCAGTTTACCTCACCTAATTTAGTGAGCGTCGCTAATCACTCCGTCCCTAACACCGCTACCCTTAACTGGTCATTAATTATTGGCGACAGTTGTACCGCGGCCAATCCCTGGCTCTCGGCTACTAGTGCTACTGGCACCATCCAAGTCCTTAAACGAGCTGGTGAGGAGGTCGAGCGCCGCGGCTCTTTGACTCTAAAATTCCCCCTCTCGCCGTGGATCAACAGATAAGCCGTCTCCAGGTATGAAGACTTCTCGGCAAGTTGTTCGATGGGATAGCCGCGGTAGAGCAGGACTCCGTTGTCACC
>CAYTWP010000039.1:0-5876 GCA_964442155.1 uncultured Candidatus Saccharibacteria bacterium | reverse complement strand
GGATGCTCCACTACCACCCAACCACCCCAAGTATTATTGATTAACGCTTCTTTAAGGCGACCGTCAGCGCAGGCGTAAACGGTATCACCCGCTTTAGCGGCAAAATCCGTGCCGGTATGCCTCAACTTAGTAACACGATCTAAGGCATAGCGACCCTCCCAATGATCACTAAAGTGATAACCACTAACACTACTTTGCCGGTAGCCTCCCTTTAACGGGAATTTAAAGTCAAAGTAGATCAGCCGCAAGTTGGGCGCGTAAAACAAAGAATGCTCGCTACTGGTGAATCCATCGATAGTATTATTATGATTTACCGGGACGAACATCAGGCCATTATTGCTCCAAACACCATTTTGCCAATTGCGGTAGATCCCGGTGATGTCGATGTAAAGCCACTGCCAATTTTGAGCAGTAATCGTCGGAATCTCAATTTGCCGCCGGGAAAAGGCGCTTGGTTGATTACTCCAGGTAGTGTATTGAGTAAACCCCGGATTATTGATAATCCTAATTTCAAGTGGTGTTACCTTGGCTGGCGCTACGGTGATCATAGGACCTAACCGCAAATACACCTTCTCCACTCTCCTGGCATAAAAGGCCGAGTTAAACCAAATTAAAAAACGATACTCGTCCGAGCCATTGGCCCCCGCCTTTATCGATGTGTCTCTACTATATATCGTGGTGGGGTGAGTCCTACTTATGGTTGTGTCTCTGACTGTTAAATACGAAGTTATTACATCTGAGGCAATAGCCTTGATTTGATAACCGACACAGATCAAAAACGCCAAACTAACTTTTCGCATCACTCACCTACCTTTCTCCCGTTTTGGGTTTTAGTAATTTTTATTTAAATTTAGAACGAGCTATTTCTAAAAAATATTATACCACAGATAATGGGCGCTCCGCGCACAAAAGCGTTGTGGTCCACAATAATTTACTTTTCGTCAAAAGTAAATTTTCCAGACCCGGACTCAGTTGTTTTTCTAGTAAGAAAAACATACTTCCGTCTTCACACATCGCAGAAAAACTAAAGTAGTTTAGTTTTTACTGTCTCGTGTGACCCTACCGGGAATCGAACCCGGATTTAAGCCTTGAGAAGGCTCCGTCCTAACCGTTAGACGATAGGGCCAGTTAACTTACAAAACATGTCGACCAGATTGACAACAGAGGTAAATATAGCATATAATACCAACCGGAAGCAATAGTAACTGTGGGCAAAAATTGGGCGGTTGAACCTTTACAGAAGCGGGAGGAAAGCGGAAATGAAGGAAGAAGAATTGGTCTGGACAGCCTGGACACAGTTTTGGGCAATTACTGGGAGTATTGTCTCCATCTTGTCAATCATGGTTTTAATCTGGTCAGCCATTCAAAAGCGCCGGATCAAGAGGCGCAGTGAGGCTCTGCTCCGTTGTGTAAGGGAGTACCCCTGGGAAAAGGCGCGAGCCTGCCTAATGCATAAAAATATCGGGCTATTACCTGATATCAAGTTCCAACACCTGCGTGGCAAAGCACCACTCAACATCTCTTGGACAGAAAAATTGTCTCGATCGTTGAGTCTAACTAACCGCATTGTCAGTGACGAGGCCGTGGCTGCTACTATTTATCGGACAATCTGTAATTGGCACGAAGAGGGACGCCATTCTCCGATAGAAGTAATTAACTTTTTCATTGAAGAATTTCATCAAACCGATAGGCCTGGCTCCTTTCTTGAGTTTGCTAAACTAGTTGCTGACTCAGCTAACGACCAGGCCAGCAAAGTCGAAATGTTTGAGCGTCTACGCTTTGGCTACGAGGCTTATACCTTAAACCAAGCCTGGCGACGCGAACAACTAGCGGAAGATCGTCGGAAAAAGGCTGAGGAAGATGAATTAAAGGGCTTCGGAGACCTTTTCCTAACAGCTCCTGACCTCCCCGCCGCGGCGGACACCAACCAAAAGGAGGAGTAGCTATGAGTTGGCAAAAAACCAAAAAGTGGCTCGATACTCCTCATGGCTACAGTTTGGCCATACTGGCATCGTTTATCATTACTGCGGTTTTGACTACCCTAATCCTGATGGGGTTTGTCCGTTTCCACGGATTTTAATCTCCATCTACATTCACGAAGCACCGACCTCCCCAGGGAGACCACCGGTGCTTTTATTTTTTACCGATTTTGCCAAGCGAGGTCTTGGCGACACAATAATTTTTCTTTATCTTCCGGATTCGCCATTACCTCCTCCACTACTTTTTCCATCCGCATCCCTTGCGAGCCTTTAACTAACACCGCATCCCCTTTTTTAATTAAATTTTGCAACGCTTGCCCGGCCAAAAATGAGTTATCAAAATATTTAATATTTTTAGCCGCCAGACCAGCCGCTTGGGCGCTCTCACCAGTAAATTTAGAACGGAGACCAACCAAAAGTAACAAATCGCACACCTCCGCCGCCCGCTGGCCAATATCCCGATGGGTCTCCATAGTATATTCACCAAGCTCAAGCATATCGCCCAAGACGGCAATTTTGCGTCCCTTAGCTTCCACTTGAGCCAAAGTCCTAATTGCCGCTTGGACCGCCGGTGGCGCGGCGTTATAACTGTCATCAATAATTTGACTATCTTTAATCCCGTTAATTAGTCGTGCTCGCCCAACTGGTGAGTGGTAATTTTTTAGCGCCATCACCGCGCCCTCAATTTTAAAACCAAGCTCGCGTACCACTCCCAAAGCGGCCAACACTGGATACATTTGCTCAAGGCCAACTGAACCAATTATTTTTAGTTGATGATGACTGGTTTCGACACTAGCAACAAAACTACTGCCGTTTAATTTATCTTGGTCGTAACTAAGAGCAAAATTACTACCGCGAATATCTGCTTGCTCATTAAGACCATAGGTCACAATTTGGGGCCGCTTATTGTAAGGCAGGGCTTCTAGTTTTTTAATTAAAGCGCGCACATTAAGATCATCACTATTTAAAAACACGGCGCCGGTGGACTTAACCGCATAAGCCAGTGAACCCTCCTCTTCTACTAAAGCTTCAGGTGAATCATAAAACTCTAAATGCGCAGTTACTCCAGGCAAGGCCGTAATCACTACCACGTCAAATGAGAGCCAGCGCGTCAAACGCGATACATCACCTGGCCGATCCGAGCCGATCTCAAGCACTAACCACTCCGGATACGGCGTCCGGATAACAAGTAGTAAAATCCCCTCAATAATATTTTTAAACCAACCGATAGGATTATCCCAGGCCGTGTCGCAGTCTAAAATGGTCAGCGGCACCCCAAACTCACTATTATAACTTTTGCTACTAGCCCAAGTGTAAACATTTTTTTTAAGTACTAAAGCAATCGCCTCTTTGGTGGAAGTTTTACCGACACTACCAGCAATACCGATTACTTTTGGTTTATACTTTTTAAGCACTAAGCGCGCCTCCCAAGTAAGGATAGTTAAAATCAGGTGACGGAGCAATGCTTTCATATTTTTAATTAACGATCAGGTGAGATTGCGTAATATTGTAGCAAAAACTTAGTCAGATTCATAAACGGCTCAGTCAAGGTCGCCGAAGCATACTCCGCTCCCACCGGATGGACCTGGAAGAGGAAGATGATAAATTTAGGGTCATAGGCTGGGAAGTAGCCAAAAAAGGAGTGGAGATAACGATCATCGTAATAACCACCGGTTTCCGGATTATTAATTTGAGCGGTACCGGTTTTAGCGGCGACACTATAATGTGGCATTTTATAAATCCCACCAGCCAAGGCTTTGTCTACCACATTAACAAGCATCCGCGTGATCTCCTCGCTGGTGCCCGGTTGCAACACTCTCACCCCCGGTGTTGGCGTTACCTTAGTAGTTAACCCGGTCTGATAACGAATACTCTTAACTACATGTGGTTTAACCAACAAGCCACCATTACCGAGGCTAGCCAATGCCCGAGTGATCGCAATTGGTGACCAAGCAATACCTTGACCAAAAGAGGCAGTAGCATACTCCACTTCCCGACTACTGTATAAGTTTTGCGCTAAACCAACTGCCTCGTCAGGTAAATCGATACCGCTTGGCTCTTTAATGCTATAACTAAACATATAATCCCGGAATCTCTCCTTACCAATTTTTTGCATCACAAAGACCATACCAGTGTTAAGCGATTGATTTAAAACCTCTTGCATCGAGACCGTACCACGCCCTTTACCATCGTAATTACCGATAGTCCGACCATTAATCGTCACAAAACCAGTATGGTCGCTATAAGTAGTAGTCGGTTTAAGCACCTTAAGATCAAGAGCAGTGGCCATTACTAACGGTTTAACAATTGAGCCCATCTCATAAACTTGACTCACTAATGGGTTACGGAGCACCTCTAATGAGTTTGGTTTACCCCCAGGATCAAAATCTGGCGAGGCCGCCATCGCCACAATCGCCCCAGTCTTAGGATCCATTACAATACCACCGACCAACTCGGACTGCCATTTTTCTCGGACTAAGCCGATTTCGGATTCGAGCATGGTCTGGACTTTAGGCTCAATAGTAGTGATCAAATCACCGGCCACGGCATCATTATCACGAGTAACAGTATCTTTAAGACTTAAAAATATTTCGGCAAAAAAGTTTACAAACGAGCCACTTTGGACTCGGGCTAACACTGTCTCATATTGTCGCTCTAAACCATAGCGTCCAGCATAATCATTACCGCGATAAGCCATAAAGCCCAAAACATGCGAGGCCAGATGACCACCAGGATAATTACGCCAGCGCTCGCGAGCCACTAATACGCCTGGTAATTTTAAATTAGTGATGGCTGTAGCAGTACTCTCCGGCAAATGATTAGCCACTGTCTCATAAGAATTATTTTTATCACCGATCTTAAAAATAAAATCATCATGGTTAAGCGGAATAAAACTAGCTAGCGTTTGATACAACCCTTCAGCATTGTCCACTAATGGTGGTTGGATCTCGACCCAATAACCTTGCTTAACAGTCGCGGCCCCAAAAGGGGTTTCATCCTTCCAACTAAAAAAGATCGAGCCCCGATTAAATAGCGCGCCAGCCGGATGGTAAAATTGACGATCGGCTTGATTACTAAACTCATCACCTTGGATAATTTGGAGAAAAAACAATCGACTGACAAACAAACCCGCCACTATTACAATGACAAGAGCTAAAACTCTGACGCGGATAAGTGGTCGCTCGCTCATTAAAACCTAATTCCTAAACGATACCACAGGTCGCTCTTGAGAAGCCACAAAAACCCCACCACCGGCGGTCTCGACAAAGCCCCGCTCTAGCGCTTTAGCTAAAGTAATATTAGTTGAAATAGCCATGTACTCGGCCTCCAGAGCAGAAATATCATTCTCCAATAAACTAATTTGAGTTTGACCATCCTCCCGCACTGCAATATTAGAAATAGAGACACTAACTAAATAAATATACATCCCCATAAGTAAAACTATTGCCCCCGCCAGACCCCAAACAAGTGCCTTTTGATAGACAAAATAAACGTCGATATAATGTGGTAAATCTAAATGCTTGGTCATATTTTTTTAAAATTAATTTTTACTGATTACTCTCAACTGGGCACTGCGAGCGCGGGGATTTTGTTTAACTTCCACATACTCCGGTTTAACCGCATGCTTGGTTAGCAACTCTCCCTCGCCGCTCGCTACTAACGATTTAAAATAAGTTTTAACAATCTTGGCCTCTAAACTGTGGAAGCTGATCACTCCTAGTCGCCCACCGGTAGCTAAGTGACTCCAAGCCGCGGCCATCCCCTCACTCAAAGCCTCAAGCTCTCCATTTACCGCAATGCGGAGGGCTTGGAAGGTCCTTGTCGCCGGATGCAAACGGGCATTGGCATAACCTTTAGGCACGGCCCCGCGGATGAGCTCGGCTAATTGCTTGGTGG
>CAYTWP010000038.1:0-5952 GCA_964442155.1 uncultured Candidatus Saccharibacteria bacterium | reverse complement strand
GGAGGAGGCGCCGGGTACGAGCGGGGTCGTAGTCATCCGGCGCATTGGCCGGTTGGTAAGCGGGTATTGTGGCACCCACCAGATAGCCCTCGCCGCCGCGCACCACTACTCGAGCTCCCTCCAGTGAGCCATGACCAGCCCGTACCGATTTAACCTCCGGGCCCAATAGCTCCAAGCCGGCTTCATACCGGTCAAGGAGCTCATAGTGGAAACTGGCTTTATTGTTCCGTATTAAATCGGCCATAAGAGGATTATAGCAAAGGATTTGACTTTTAACCCTTATTTTCTTATGATAGTGAGGCAGTTTTGCTTGCCAATTGACTAAACGTACCCGCATCAATCAACAAATAACCGCCCCCCAACTCCGAGTCATTACCGAGACGGGGGAGACTACCGGGGTGTTGTCTGTGGGCGAGGCTTTGGCCAAGGCGGAGGAGCTCGGTTTTGACCTGATTGAGGTCTCGCCGGGGGCGACCCCGCCGGTGGCCAAAATCATGGATTTTGGCAAATATCAGTATTTGGAAAATAAAAAGGAGAAGGCCGCCAAGCTTAAAGGGCATACCACCGAGACCAAGACCTTACAGGTCAAGATTGGGACCGGCGAGCATGACTTACAGCTTAAGGCCACCAAGGCGGCCGAGTTTTTGGGCGAGGGGCACCGGGTTAAAATCGATTTGTTTTTACCGGGCCGCGCCAAGTACTTAGATCAAAAGTTTTTAGCCGAGCGGTTGGAGCGTTTTTTACGCCTCATCCCGGCGGACTACAAAGTGGCCGATCCGGCTAAAAAAAGTCCCAAGGGTTGGACAGTCGTGATCGAGAAGGGGGCCACAAAATAATATGAAGACTAATAAATCATTTTCTAAACGGATTCGGGTCACCAGCAAGGGTAAATTGCTGGCCCGCTTTGGTGGTAAAAACCACTTTAATGCTAAAAAGAGTGGTCAGTCTCAATTGGCCGGCAAGCGCTCTAAGGTGATTGAGCTTTCCCCTAAAAATCGCAGTCGTTTTTTAGCTAATCAATAATTTTTAAATATGTCACGCGTTAAACGAGGTACCATTTCTGCTAAGCATCGTCGCTCCGTCCTTAAAAAAGTTAAGGGTTATCGTTTTGGGCGCAGTACTAAAGAGCGGGAGGCTAAAGTGGCGATTATTAAAGCTGGTGTCCACGCTTTTGCTCACCGGAGAGATAAAAAGAACGACTTCCGTCGCTTGTGGCAAATTAAAATCGGCGCTGCGGCGGTCACTCATGGTCTCTCCTACAGTAAGTTTATGGGTGCACTGACTAAAAAAGGCATTCTCCTTGATCGCAAAATCTTGGCGCACTTAGCGGAGAAGGAGCCCGCCACTTTTGCCGCGATTGTCGCCGAAGTAAAGTAATCCCCACGCCACGGCGGGGTAAATGTTATAATAGGGAGAGTCATGAGAACTCTCCCTCTACTTTCTTTAATAGTCTTGTTGGCCCTAGTGAGTATTAATGCTTTTTTTGCTTATCACTTATTTTTAAAAGATAAATTGGCAGTTAATAAAACTTTTTCGCCCCAAAGTTACCTTGATCGCGGCTTGCAAGTTATTTTTGAAGCTAAGGGTAAGGTAACCAATTTACCACCACCAGTTGTAATCACTACCACTACCCCGCCGGCACCGATGGTGGCGACTACTAGTGAGAGTAGTTTTATCACTAAAGCGACGTCTACTCCTAAAAAAATAGTTACTCCACCGCCGGTTAATGCTAATTTAAAACAAGCGTTGATCGATTTACGTGTCGCCGCGACCCAAATGTATGCCACTGTTAGTACTTATGATGGCTTGTGTGCCAATGGCTTAATTAATGATAGTGGTAGCGATGAGTTAGCCCGGATTGTGGGGGCAATTTTAAGTAGTCGCAATTTGTCTAGTCAAATCGAGGCGGGTGTCCGGTGCCAAACCACTCTCGATGATTATCAAGTGGCCGCCGCCTTATCTGATGGTAGTGCCTGGTGTGTCTCTCGTAGTAATCCAGGTTCAGTTTGTGCCCTCTAGTCAGATACTTTAATTTGAGTATAATACCAGTACTTTATGGCTCGTAAAAAAGATTCTATTGGTGGTAAATCACCACTACCACTGCCGCCAGCGCGCTGGGGCACTTTAGCCAATCAATTAACTACGGTGTTGGTGGTGTTATTATTGATTGTTGGTATTTACTCGTTGATTAGTGATTTTAAGGTAGCGGTGCCACCGGTGTCGGTCTCGGAGCTTGTCCGGGAGATCAAAGCTGGCGAGATTAAAAAAATTGTTGTCGAGGGTAATAATTTAACCGTCACCAATACTAAAGATGAGGAGCAAACGGTGGTTAAAGAGTCGGAGGCATCGCTCTCAGACACTTTAATTAAATTAGGAGTCACGCCAGCCGAGTTGGCTAAAGTTTCGATTGAGGTGTCTAAGGGTTCCAGCGTCTCATTTTGGCTCCTAACTATTTTACCGTTCCTGATCCCAATGATTTTTGTGTTGGTCTTGTTTTGGTTTGTCTCACGGCAAGTTAAAGGCGCCTCGATGCAAGCCTTTACTTTTGGCCAGTCTAAAGCTCGCATGGTTGATCCTAATGATGCTGGTCAAAGGGTGACGTTTAAAGATGTGGCCGGCGTGCGCGAGGCTAAAGAGGAGTTGTTGGAGATTGTCGATTTTTTAAAAAATCCCAAAAAGTTTATTGATATTGGTGCGCGCATCCCTAAGGGTGTGCTTTTAATCGGCGGTCCAGGCACGGGCAAAACGCTGTTGGCCCGCGCAGTGGCCGGGGAGGCGGGCGTGCCGTTTATGTATCTCTCCGGTTCTGAATTTGTGGAAATGTTTGTGGGCGTTGGGGCCTCACGGGTGCGGGATTTATTCAAAATGGCTAAAAAGATGGCCCCCTCGATTATTTTTATTGATGAGATTGATGCCATTGGCCGGCATCGGGGGAGCGGCATGGGTGGCGGTAATGATGAGCGCGAGCAAACGTTAAACCAAATTTTAGTGGAGATGGATGGCTTTGAGCCGAATGAGAAGTTGATTGTGATGGCGGCCACTAATCGGCCAGACGTCCTTGATCCGGCCTTGCTCCGCCCTGGGCGCTTTGACCGGCGAGTCACTCTAGATCGCCCGGATATTAAAGATCGGGAGGAGATTTTAACTTTACATGCCGCTAAAAAGCCCTTAGCCGAGGATGTGGTCTTGCGCGTGATTGCCGAGCGCACACCCGGCTTCTCCGGGGCGGACTTGGCTAACTTAATGAATGAGGCCGCCATTTTAGCGGCTCGGGAGGAGCGTAAAAAAGTCAGTCAGTACGACTTAATTAGGAGTGTAGAGAAGGTGATGTTGGGTCCCGAGCGCAAAAGTCATATCCTCTCGGTCAAAGAGAAAAAGATTACCGCCTACCACGAGATGGGCCATGCCTTAGTGGCCTCGGTGTTGCCTAATGCCGACCCAGTGCACAAAGTCTCAATTATTTCCCGCGGTTACGCCGCTGGTTACACCCTCAAATTGCCATTTGAAGATAAAAAGTTGCAATCCAAAGGCGAGTTTTTAGATGATATTGCGATGGCCTTGGGCGGCTACGCCGCCGAGCAAATTATATTTGGCGACATTACTACCGGCGCCTCAAACGACTTACAAGTCTCGACGGCCTTAGCTCGCGATATGGTGGCTAAATATGGTATGAGCGATGCGCTGGGTCCGGTAGCTTTGGAGCTCTCACCTAATCGCTTAGCGGCCAGTGGTATTATTGTCGATCGTCACACCAGTGAGGCGGTGGCGGCCCAAATTGACGCCGAGGTGTCTAAGATTATGAATGAGGCCCTAGTGCGGGCCAAAAAAGTGTTGACCGACAAGCGTAAGGCGCTTGATGATATGTCGCTCCAATTGGTTAAAGTGGAGTCGGTGGAGCGCGAGGAGTTTGAGCAAATGTTGGTGATTCATGGCATTAAGCCTAAAACTAAAGAGGGGGTAGAGGAGTTGGTATTGGCGCCAGAAATAGATACTAATACCTTGTAATTTGCGCGTGTAGCTCAGTTGGTTAGAGCTCGGAGCTTATACCTCCGCGGTCCTTGGTTCGAGTCCAAGCACGCGCACACGGGATTGTGGATAGTGGGCTAGCGATTTTAAGCCCAGAGGCCTATACTAGAGATATATGAAAAAATATATCATTGCCATTACTTTGGTTTTATTGCTTAGTGTTGGTTCGGTGTCGGCTGAAACTTCTTCTGATATTGCTGCTCTACAGGCGCAGGTGAAGTCTTTACAGGTAAAAGTAAGTGCTGTTTGTGGAACTACAGTGCCAAGTACAATGCCTAATAATATTGCTGGTCTACAGGCTCTAATTGCTCAGTTATTGGCTCAAATTGATAGTTGTAGTAATCCAACTCAAATTACTTCGATAACACCCAACCCAGTAGAACCTAATGGGGTGATTGATATTTATGGAAAAGGTTTTAGTACTTGGAATCGGTTTAATTGGGTTAATAGGATAACGATCGGCGGTAAGGTTTATGATAACGTGCCAATGGGTATGGGGAGCACTTTTAATTCAAGCACTCACATTGGGTTGGTTTATATGAACAAATTCGGTTCACTACCGACTGGTAACTACCCAGTTACTGTCCGTAATACTGAAACGGGGGCTTTGAGTAATACTGCTTATCTCTCCGTTATTGCTCCTGCTAAGCCTAAGATTACTATTTTGTCTAAAAAAATAAGTACAGATAATAATAAAGACGACAGTATGGGTGCAGAACCTCCTTATTTAGTTTTGACTTATCGCTATGAGGTTGATGCGCCAGATGGACCAACCTATTTTTGGTTGCCAAACGTTAGGTTACTTCAATCTTCGGCTAATGATACTGGAGGGACATATGTAAATTCGATGAAAACTAAAACGGAATTTACTAATAGCATTACATCGGCAGGTAACGATATATATCGTGTTAGTTACGGTAAAACTGGCTATGCTACAACCACAATTAAATATCCAATTTCCCAACTATTCCCTGGATCTTACAAAGGTTATGTAAGTGATGGATATTATTTCCATGATTGGCCAAATACAAGTAATGTTAATCCTTATCAGGTAAATGTCGCACCTTATTTAGTTAGTTCATATACCGGTGATTTAGGTGTCGTAGGTGAGACAACTCCTTGGATTGACACGTTGTCTCCTTCGGTCGTTGCTGGGAGTTACTTAACAGTGACTGGTCTAAAATTAAATACCACTACTGCTGTTTATGTTAAAAATTCGCTTTACCCTCAGACGATTACTTCTTCTGCTGATGGTAAAAGCGCTAAGGTTTACTTCGATAGCCGTGAAGCCCCTGGTATCTACAGTTTAATCTTGAAAAAAGGAGACGCGTACAGTAACTCAAGACAGTTTGAGATAAAAGCGGCGGCAGTGGTTACGCCTGTTACAGTAAATACTTCTAACTCTGCTCCTACTTACATCAACTCACCAATTAGTTTCTCAGCTAATGCTTCTGGCGGTATAGCGCCTTACAATTACACTTGGGACTTCTCTAAAACTACGGAGGGTGGCAGTATGACAGGAGCTAATGTTTCCAAGACATTCACTACGGTTGGTTCTAAAATAATTACTCTGTTAGTGTCTAATAAAGATGGCACGGGGAAAGTTACTAAAACGTGGACTGTTAATGTAACTACTCCACCTATCAGCTGTTCTTCATCCTATCTGGGAGGGGATATCAATAAGAGTGGAGCAATTGATGCTACAGACTCGTCCCTCTTAAGTCAATTACAAGCCAAGACTGCTACTATTGCTCAGTATCCGTGTGCTGATGTGGATAATAATAAAACATTCGACAATCAGGATATCGGTGCCTTGTCCTCTTGTATTACCAAGAAAAGTTGTGGTAAATGGCCTCTAACAGTGCCGGCTATTAACGCTTTTACTGTCAAATACAATAGTCCTGATACGGTCTATATCTTAGGGCG
>CAYTWP010000037.1:0-6087 GCA_964442155.1 uncultured Candidatus Saccharibacteria bacterium | reverse complement strand
TAATCTCGGCCTACAACAAGATCAAACAGGGGATGTTCTTTCCCCCCGAAGAAGCGGAGGCATACTAACAACTCCTCATAGAGTCAACTGGACCCAGCGCAACAAAACGCGCTGGGTCTATTTTTTTTAATTACTTAAGATGAGTTTGTAACATTTGCTTAGCCTCTTGGATTCGGCCTCGATCCACAATACCCAATTGTCCGGCAATTTCTTTTTTAAGTTCGTAGGTGGTATCTTCTAATCTTTTACTCATCCGCATATACTCTCCCAAGTTAGTATCGTGCATATCACGCTCTAACTCATCTTCGGATTTTCTAAAAAAAAGGAATGTTTCTTTATAATTTTCTGCCGCTTCATCATCAAGCATCTTCCACTTTAAGGTCATATTATCCATCGCTTCAGTTATTAGCCTTTCCGTCATATTTAACTCACCGACAATATCCGCTATTTTATTACTAATATTATCAGGTACTCCTTCTGTCCTTCTTAAGGTCAGTAATTGTTCTTGGATATTAGCTATCCTCATGCCCACTTGGTTCTTGTCTTGCTCTAAACCAGCACTAAGAGCTCCGGATCGTATTTTTTGAACATTTTGCTTTAAATAATCAGCAAGCTGTCTCGTCTGATTTTGGCCCAACTCTCTGGGATCGCCATTTTCCGCACGTCGATTTATAGCAAAAAGTAGGCCCTCAAGCTCCTCATCGCTTTTTTTATCTTTTTGGCAGATTGAAATCCAATTAGCATTTAAGTTTTCAAGATTGCGAGAGACCAGCTCAAGATCAACTTTTATTTGTTCATTACTTCCTTGTTTCTCTGCCGATGCCGGCAAATCTAACTCCTCCCGCAACTGCTTAATCCGGGCTTCATCTTCAGCCTCTTTAGCCTCTAATTCAGCTTGATTAACTTCGATCGGTTTTAAAGAGTTTTGAACCCCAGCCTTAGGTAGCTCTTTCAGTTCTTCCCCTTCCACCTTATTTAAATTAGGTATTTCCTGACTCATATCATGATTGTATCAAATTATTCACGACGTGATAGGATGGGCTAGGTAACTTAAAGTAGAACCTTAGCGGAGGAAAAAGATGAAAACTCGACACAAAGTGGTACCGGCGGTTTATCTCATTATTCGTAATAAAGAAGGTGAGATCTTATTGATGCTCCGGCAAAATACCGGGTATCAAGACGGCAATTACGTCGTACCGTCGGGTCATGTGGAGGAAGGTGAGTTGCCTAAAGCCGCGATGATCCGCGAGGCCAAAGAGGAAATTGGCATTGATTTAGGGCTTGAGGAACTGGAGTTTGCCCATGTCTCCTCTCGCCCAGCTCACGATGAGACGGGAGACCGAGTGGACTTCTTCTTCCTCGCCAAAACTTGGAGTGGTGAGGTAGTCAACATGGAGCCGCACAAATGTGCGGAATTAAAATGGATCAAACCGACCGATTTACCTGAGAATACTACGCCCCACGTGCGGGAGATCATTAAATTGATCGGGGAGGGAGTAAATTATTCGGAATTGGGAGCAGATTGGATCAAAGCAAATGGGGCGTGGCAACTGCCAGAATAAAGAAGCCCTATTTGACAAAAAATGGGGATTATGATAAACTCAAAAAGTTAGAGATTTACTGCCTGACACCCCAACGTTAGCTTTCGATCTCTATCGCAACAAGTACCTGGCGTCTGTCACAAAGGGTACCAAACCTATCGAGGCCCAGCGTAGTACGTAAACGCTGGGCCTTATTTTTATACTTTGATTGACAAAGAGAGAGCGGACTGTCATTTATATAGATGGACAAGGACCAAACAACTGACGGAGGGAAGTCATAGATGAGTAGATTTAGACTGGTATTTTTGGATGTTGATGGAGTTATAACTAACTCCTTTGATGGCATCCTAGCTGCTACCAATCAACTCCTTAGGGAAAATGGTGGTCGGCTAGTGGGAGCCGAAGAGTTTCGCGATCATCTCCATTTAGATTGGGAGAACTTTATGGCGAATTGGGGAATGAATTATCAACCAGAAATCCATGATGATATTCTGGAAGGTTATTTTTTTGACCAGTTGCCGCACGAGACTTTCCCTGGCACTCGTGAGATCCTGGAGCTAATCAAAGACGCTGGCCTGCCCATACACTTGATCAGCGCCTGTACAGTGGAGCTAACCAAATGCAAAATGCATGACGGACAACTACTCCATTTAATTGACAGCATCCACGGATCGGAGAAGAAGCACTTGATAATTAAGGGGATTTGCCAACAATACAGAGTCAACCCTAGTGAGTGCTTGTTTATCACCGATATGTCTCGGGACCTCGCGTGCGGTAAAAAAGCGGGTATTGGCCATATGGTCGGGATTGTCAGCCAATTTTCCACTCCCGAGAGCTTGTCTCCACATTGCGACAAGCTAGTCCATGATCACCAGGAGTTACTTAGTCATCTGGTCGAGATCCTAGTCTAGATTGACAAAAGGAGCCAGTTTTGCTAGTATTAGAGCGGTGCAGTAATGCGCCGCTTTTTATAAACATTATTAATTAGCAACGGTTTTTATACCTTATTACATGCTGACGACCAAAAAAAAGAGCGCGGTGATCAAAAAAACCGCCCGCCACACTAAAGACACCGGCTCGCCGGAAGTCCAAATTGCCCTGCTCACCGAGCGGATCAATGAGTTGGCCTCACATTTAAAAAAGCATGCCAAAGATAATCACTCGCGCCGCGGTCTCTTAAAACTCGTCTCCGAGCGCCGCACTCACGAGAAGTATCTTGCTACTAAGCGCAAAAAAGCCGAAGCGGTAACTAAGTAAATTTAACTATGGCGATTATCAAACACAAAAGCCAACGGGTTGGCGTTTTTATCGATACTCAAAACTTATATCATTGTGCTAAAAACCTCTATCACGCCCGCGTCAACTTTGGCGCGATTATGAAGGATGCTTTGGCCGGACGCAATTTGATCCGGGCTCGAGCCTATGTGGTCACCACCGAGAGCGGGGATGAAAAGAACTTTTTTGAGGCTCTGGGTAAAATGGGCATTGAAGTTAAAACTAAAGATTTACAAATTTTTGCCGGTGGCGCTAAAAAGGCTGACTGGGACGTGGGCCTAGCGATGGACGCGGTCAAGCTCGCCCCTAAACTGGACTCGGTGATTATTGTCTCTGGCGATGGTGACTTTGTACCGCTCGTGGAGTATTTACAAGATCACATGGGCTGCCAAGTGGAGGCGATCTCCTTTGGCAAAAGCACCTCGTCTAAACTTAAAGAGGCGGTAGACGATTTTATGAACTTGGACGACAACCCCCGTAAGTATTTACTCTCTAGTGGGAATGGGGGGGCTAAGGCGACAAAATAGCCACCCTTCTAGACAAAAATACTCTTTAGTGCTATACTATACACAACCCTAAGAAAGGAGGTTATTTTGCCAACTTTAACACTGAGGGATGCACTCTTTGTAAAAATGGCTGGACACGAGGCAATGATCAAAAATTTGGACTTGCCCGAGCCGGTACGCCACAGTCAAAAAGACGAGTTGTTGGCCACAGACTATGCGCTCAAGCGCTTAGCCAGTGGCACTTATGGTTGGTGTATTGACTGCCGTCAGTCGATACCCGAAAAAAGGCTAGAGGCTTCACCGACCGCCAAACGCTGTCTCGATTGCCAAAAACAAGCCGAGATAGGAAGGAGGTAACTTGAGATTGTCTGCAGAGCAGGTATCCGAGCTAAGTGGTCTTTTGACTAATAAGTCAGACTGCCTGGCTCGGACCCCGCAAAATCTTGGTAGCCCCAAGGAGGAGTTTGTCTGTTTTTTGGTGATTGAGGTCTTGTGTTTAACCATACAAGATAACGATTATACAAAGACAGAGGGGAGGTTGAGATATCTCTTTAACCATGTCCCTGGATTTGAGGGTGTGGTACAAAAAACCTGGTCAAGGTACGGAGACCTGTTTTTAACCAGATTAAAACACGCAGTAAGCAGGCGCTAACTATGGAAACAAACCAAGTTAGCGCTTTTTTTATATTAAATTAAGCTGCTTGTTGTGTATTTATTTGAGAATCATTCTGATTTTTAATTCTACTTTCAACAGCTTGATCGATGTCAGACAATTCAAACTTATCAATCACTGCAAAATTATTATTGTGGTGCCAACTAGTCTCCTCTGCTGCACCATAACGTTTTTGTTCATCCATTAGTCTAACTAAATAAAGCCAGCGTGGCGCCTTTGTTCGATAAATAGATTTATAATTATCAGCGGCATATGCCTGTTTACCATCACTCAAGTCACTTACCTCTGTGCCTTTAATGTTCCATGCTGTTTTACCATTACGATCAGTTTGTGGTGTAATCTCTTGATCGCTGGTATGAAAACCAATTTTAGGACTCTCACCATTATTGGCCAAGACAAAAGATTCGTAATAATTATCAAGCACTTGTATAATCGGCAAATTAGTACCTGCTAATTTATTTTTGGTAAAAAGGTTAGTCCGTAACTCTTTAGGTATTGCAAATAAACGTGATAATTGATCCTTGTCTTGATTGTTATAAACATCAACTGCAAATTGAGCTAGATCTTCAGGACCATAACCAAGACCAGTTAACTCTTTAGTAAAATTAGAGGTTAAACGGGAAACTATTTCAGCAGTAAAAGCATCTTCCTTTTGATCTTTTTCAGTCTCGTTGTTTACTAGTTTTTGGTCAATTTTTTCCATTAGAGTTAATTATTAGCTATTTTATAACAATTGACAATCATTACCCTTAGCGATAGTAATTACTGTAGATCATCCTGTTCTTAACCAAAGGGGAAAAATCATGAAGCAATTAGCATTGGTCAGTGGCAGTGTGTTGATGTCAGTCGGTGGAGCCAGTCTCGGTTTTATCGGCTTGTTTTATAATATGAATCGAGACGAGGTAATACCGCTAGACTTTAGTCTCGCTTCACTCGCTTTTTACCTCTCTCCTTGGATTATTGTTATTGTCGGTTTCTTTGGCCTCGCTATGGCCAATCGCATCAAAAATTGATTTAATAGGTCGGGCAATTTGGTCTTAATGAGGAGAACCGCCAATGCGTTGGTTATTAAATTTACTCCGGCACAGGCCAGAGTTGAAACAAGCGCCACCAATTGAAGTAGGTACGAGTGCGCCACGACTATGCTTTACTCGCACCCATCGGCGCAAATTACGTCTCCGCGCCACGCGAAAAGAGTAAACGTTAAACACCCACGCTCTTCCCCCGACACAGGTTGTCGGGGGCTTTTTTGTTTTAAGTGATAAAATATTTGACAAGTTAGATAGATTGTGTATAATAGTAGAGAAGGTTTACTCAGGTCTTAAAATCAAAATAAGGAGGGTGCCACCGTGATGTCGATGGGTATGGGTATGAGCATGGAGCAGAGACAGGAGCAACGTTTGGAGCAGAGACAGTCTCTTACATTGTCTCAACGCCAAACACTCTTGGTTCAAATTCTTCAAGACTTGTTTTCAACAATTCGGGGAGAAGTGTACCGTCCGGAAGCTAAGTGTCCAAAGTGCCATCACGGACTGACGACAGGAGAGGTCTTACGTGGATTCAATCGCGATCCACGCGACTTCACCACCCAGTGCCCAAAATGCGAAACTCGTTTTGAGGCCCGGTTGGTAACCAGGTCCAGCACCAGTAGCGTGAGCGTCCGTCTTTACTGCCCGGGCCAAGCTCTGAACAGCCTACAGGAGTTTAGCACTTTCACTCCGGAACAAATCCTGAAGGAAAACGTCGGCCTGTACCAATCCACCATATTCCACTTTGGGAATCTGGCTACGGCGTTCAGAAAAGCCGGGATCAAGTACAAGTTCGACAACCGGCCCCAAAGTCCGAAGGACAAGATCCTGCCGTTCTTGGGCAAAGCTCCAGATAATCTGATCGCGAGGGTCAGCGGACTCTCTGCTCGAACGATCAATCGGATGAGGCGAGAGCAAAACATCCCACCTTTCCGCCTCGGTGACGAATAATTCTCGTCAAAATCATTTGCCCCGTCGGATTTCTGTTTATTCAGAGACTCGTTGGGGCTTTTTTGTTTTTTAAATATTTAACCGCTACAATACACAGATGAAACATTTAGCCA
>CAYTWP010000036.1:0-6146 GCA_964442155.1 uncultured Candidatus Saccharibacteria bacterium | reverse complement strand
CAAAGTGGAGACCGCTGTCCGGATTTTACACAAGCCGACTGGTTTGGTAGTGCGCTCGCAAAGCGAGCGCTTTCAAGCGCGGAATAAAGAAAAGGCGCTGGAAATTTTGCAAGCCAAATTAGCCGTAGTCCAAGAGGAGACCGAAGCTAAAAATCTATCAGTTGAGCGTAAAAGCCAAATTGGTACCGGTGATCGCTCCGAGAAGATCCGGACTTACAATGTGCTCCAAGATCGGGTGACTGATCACCGGGTTAAAGAGTCCTGGCATGGTATTGAAACCATTTTTGAGGGCCAAATCGATGATATTATCCAGGCGATGAAGGTTGTGGATAACAATCAAGGCCCTAGTCAGTGATCGTGGTACTATAAAAGCACTATGCGTCGGCTCATTTTAGCTAGCAGTGTGCTGTTCGTTTTATTTTTAACCTTTGGTTTATTTACCAACTCGGCTCAAGCGGCTGTTCTTGATTTAACCGGCTATGGCTGGAGTTCTAATATTGGTTGGGTTAATTTTGATCCGGATGGCCTTACTGGTGGCTCCGGAGTGACTTTATCCGAGCCAGAGACTAATCGGCGTTATTTTAACGGCTATGGCTGGAGTTCTAATATTGGTTGGATTAAATTTGATCGTAATTTAACCGGGTATAATCTCACTACTCCTAATGGGGCTTATTTAGATACTTCGACTAAATTAGTTTTGGGTTGGGCTAGAGCCTGCAGTATTTTACTGACCAGTTGCTCGGGTACTAGTATGATCGCTGATCAATCACGTGGTGGTTGGGATGGCTGGATTAAATTTGGCGGCGTGGCCGGAACTCAAGACGTGAAGATTGATTTAGTTACCGGTATTGGTAGTGGTAAAGCCTGGGGCTCGGATGTTATTGGTTGGATCGATTTTGATAAATTAAGAGTAAGGACAACTGGACCGGTAACTCCAGCCGATGTGACTTTGTCAGCCGATTCACCGATCAATTCAGGTGAGACTAGTACTTTAACTTGGACATCAACTAACGCCACTAATTGTCGAGCAACGGCTGGACCTTGGAGTGGTAACAAAACCACCTCCGGTAGTGAGGAGTCAGGGGCTTTAACTAGTGATACCACTTTCTCGATTACTTGTGATTCGGCTACACCGGGTGGTTCCCCAGATACTGCTACTGCTAATGTAGTTATTGATACTTGTTCTGGTGGATGCTGTGGAGGTAGTTGCGATGATGACAATACTTTAACGGTAATAGTTATTGGGGATAGTAGTATTACTGGTAAAGCGGTTATTAGTCCGATTGGAGAGACTTGTGACGGTAATACCGGTACCCAATCTTGTAGTTATCAAGTAGATGAAGATGCTACTATCTCAATTAACGCTAGTATTGTAACTGGCTTTGATGCTGATTCCTCGATTGCCTGGTCTGGAGATATCCCGGCTAGTTGTGATGTTGAACTGACTGGTCAGTCATCTACTTGTGATGGTATATCGATGAATCAAAATAGAACAATAACTATTAGGTTTAACGATGATGATGATAGTGGTGAACTTACGGTTAATTACGGCACCCTAACTCGCTTTATTAAAGCTACTGGTGTCAATGTCCCTAATGGATCTCTGACCAGCTTTAACAGTACTATTGCTACGCTCACATTTAGCACCACTCCCGCTAGTGCAGTTACTGGGACTTTAAGTTATGATACTGGTCGCCTAGGAGTTATTGCTGGTGATCACAGTAGCTGTGACCCTGTACCTTATGGCCACTTTAATGTTCTAGGTAATACTGCAGCTAATAGCAATATACCATCCGGGGAGGCTAGACAATTTAGGGTTGTATTTAAGGATCGTTGCCCAGAGAATGACAATCCATCTGATCGCTCTTATTTCGTAGCTGATAATACTGGTGGTAATTTTCCGATCAAAGTTACGGTCACTTGGACGGATAATGGCACTATCCATAATCGGGCCATCACTATCCCACTCCAATACACTGAGTCCTTTACCAATCAACCTTAAACTTGGTTGCTAGCCCGGCCCCGCCGTGCTAGACTAGCCCCTATGTCTACCGATACCCCAAAAATTGAAAGTGCCTCGATAATTAAAGAGCTCGCTCGGCTCGGGGCTCATTTTAGTTACTCCCGTCGCGGGCGCCACCCCTCAACCAAGGGCTTTATTTTTGGTTTCCGTAATCGAGCCTCAATTATTGACCTTGATAAAACAGTTATTGCTCTAGCCGAAGCCAAAACTTTGATTAAAGAGTTAGCTAGTAAAGGCAAAATGGTGATGTTTGTAGGTACTAAGTCGGAGGCCCGCGAGGCGGTAGCTGGGGCGGCGGAGTCTATTGGCGAGCCTTATGTTAATGAGCGCTGGTTGGGTGGGACTTTAACCAACTTTAAACAAATGCGCAAGCGCATTGATCGTTTGGCCGAGCTTAAAGACAAAGGTGCAAAAGGTGAACTCTCGGTCTACACTAAAAAGGAGCGCTCCTTGATTGCTAAAGAGGTGGCCGATTTAGAACGCTATTTTGGCTCTATCAGCTCCCTCACCGGTATCCCTGGTGCTTTGGTGGTAGTGGATCCTAAAGATGAGGCCATTGCAGTAGCGGAGGCTCATCAATTAGGGGTGCCGGTGATTGCCTTATGCGGCTCGGATTGTGATCTGTCACTTATCACTCACCCAGTTGTAGCTAATGACAATAACAAAGCGACGATTAGTTTTATACTTAAAGATTTGGCTACTGCTTATATGGAGGGTAAAGCGCTCGCGGTTAAATTAGCCGCTGAGGCCACTACAACTCCAGCTGAAACCACTAATGCTTAATACTGAACAAATTAAAGCCCTCCGTCAGGAGACCAGTATCTCGGTGGCTGAGTGCAAAAAAGCCCTTGAGGAAGCTGGCGGCGATATGGATAAAGCGCGAGCTTTGTTGCGTCAACAGGGAGCGGCAGTAGCTGGTAAAAAAGCCGATCGGGCTTTAGGGGCGGGGACGATTGGCTCCTATCTCCACTCTAATGGCGCCATGGGGGCGCTAGTGGTACTCCACTCCGAAACTGATTTTGTGGGTGGTAATCCGGAGTTTAAAGCAATGGCTGCCGACTTGGCGATGCATGTAGCGGCGATGATGCCGCCTACTCGCGAGGAGTTTTTGACTCAACCATTTATTAAAGATCCAAGTCAAACGATTGACCACCTAGTTAAAGCGGCGGTCCAAAAGTTTGGCGAGCGGATTGAGATTGGTCAGTTTACTAGGTTAGATTTGACCGTTTAATTTTAATTTTTAATTTATGATATTTTTTACTTGGCTATCAGTAACCGCTTTTGCCACTGCTGGGCTGTTGGTGTATAAACGAGCTTGTGACTTACAAGCTGGAGTAGTGCTCGCCGATGAGTCCTACTCGTTTGGTAGCGCTTTTGATCACAAGGTAGATGAATTGGCCTTTTACTTGGCAGTGTTTACTAAAGAGTTTTTCCGTCGAGGAATTGTTTTTAGTTTAGTTGGTTTACGCCGAGTGATCGCTTGGGGTCGAACCTTGGTAATTAAGGGGGAAAAGCGCTTTGCCCACTTTGTGGAGAGTTTACATGGTCGCCACTCCCTCCGCTCACCGGAGTCAGTGTCACACTTTTTACGTCAAATCAAAGATCACGCTGACCAAATCAAAGCCGAGGCGCAGGCACGCTAAGGATTAAAAATATAGAATAAAGCCACCCTAGTCCCGACGCCCCGACTCATCGTCGGGGGTACGGGATCCCGACCGAAGCGTCGGGACTCAGTTGGTAGAATATAAAAATATGCCGTTCGTGTATATTTTAAAGAGCGAAAAAGGTAAATATTATATTGGCAGTACGATTGATCTTCCTAAACGGCTAAAACACCACTATGGTGGGTATACACCATCAACTAAGAGTTTAGGAAAACTCAATTTAGTTTTGTCACAGAAGTATGCTACCTTAAAACAGGCAAGATATATTGAATTGCGGTTAAAAAAGTTAAAGCGGAAAGATTACCTTGAGAAGATAATAAAAGATGGTTTAATTGAAATAACGCCACCCTAGCTCAGTTGGTAGAGCGGCTGTTTTGTAAACAGCGGGTCGTCGGTTCGAGTCCGACGGGTGGCTCATTTTTAGATAAAAATAAAACCCCGGGTCTGATCTGATGTGATCAGCCCGAGGGTGTTGTGTATCTTTACAACATTTGGAATAAATCTTCCACCTGTTTTCGAACTTTGACCAGTCTCGCTACTTGCTTAGTATAAGACTCAAACAGTTGAGAGATCTTTGGTGAGATTTCCGGTACAATCCGTCCCTGCCAACCAGACTCGATTACCAGTTTAGCGAACTCCTTCAGTGGTAAAACCCCTTGCCCTAATGGGACATTGCGTCCCATGGTATCGCCGCTGATTTGCGAGTCGACCAAGTGGATTTCCGCAGTTTGCTCGCCAAGATCAAACCAGGCTTCTCTAAGATGAAGAAGGAGCTCCTCCTGGTTTTGAGGAAAATTTGTAACACCACGTCGGCCCAATTTGTGTTCAATCACATGTTGGGTGTCAAACACTACCGGTAGACACAGTCTCTTACTAGTTCTTACAAAATTAAAGTAAGGGGTGGTAAATTCTCCATTTTTTTTTTTTTTTTACGTTTGGAGAAATAAGGTGGGTTCAGATAACTGGGTGGCTTGTCTCATTAGGTCGGCGTAAACTACCACTGGGTAGCGTTTGGTTTCGCCCAGATGCTTTTTTAGATCATTCGAGTTAATTGGCAAATAGCCAAACAAGGCCAATGGCCAGTTAAACAAGTGTTGTGGCGAGTCCGATAGGCTCCAAGCTTGATGGACAGTTACTGTCAGTCTTAATGATTCGGCATGTTTGATATCGCGAGCCAAATCATTGGCACGCCGCCGATTTCGGTAATTAACGAGATGAATTTCCACTCCAGCAAAACCGGCTTCCTTAATTGCTTCGAGACTGGCCGCGGTGCGACCAAAGACTCTTAGGTACGGATAAGCAAGCTCAAATCTTTTTCCCAAAGGTTACCCCTCCCTCAAAATGGTTGATGTTAATAACAAAGTGCCGCTATCTTAATGATAGCATAATTAGACAAGAAAGTCAAATGGGACTTATCTAATCTCGGCGCTAAATTGAGCTTTGGTTTCAGCTTCGATTTTTTGTTGAAGGGGGTCGATTTCGTCAGTGGTGAGAGTACGTTCAGTTGAGCGGTAAATGATGCGATAAGTGTAGCTAGTTTTGTCAGCCCCAAATTTAGCGGCATTTTCATATTTATTGTGCAAAGTCACTTCTTTTACTTAATTTTTGCCAATATCTCTAATTAAGTCAAAGTAATTATTAGGCACAAAAGTGTTGGGGACAATAAACGAGATGTCGCGGGTAATCGCCGGATACTTAGAGACCTCTTTAAATTTATTACCCAGTTTGAGTTGTTTTTTTACCCGTTCATCGTCCGACCAGAGCAAGCGGATATCTGGTAGTTCCATACTAATAATCGCCAAGCGTTCCAAGCCAAAGCCAAAGGCCCAGCCGTTGTAGCCAGTTAAGCCTAAATTGGCTAAGACCGATTTTTTAGCCATCCCACCACCCAAAATCTCCACCCATTTGCCATCCACTTCTACTTCGACCTCCAGTGACGGATCAGTATAGGGGAAGGTATCTAAATTAAACCGATATTTAACTTCCGGCCCAAAAATACTTTTAATAATCTCAGATAAAGCATTTTTTAAATCTTCTATCGTTAATACTTTCTCGCTATCCGGTACTAAATACCAACCACCCATTTGGTGGAAGATGTTCATGTGTCTCCGGTCAATCTCGTCTTTACGATACACTTTACCATAACAGAGTGTCCCTAAAGCCTCACCTTTTTTGATCCGCTCCTTTATCTCCTGGTTGATTAAATAGTAATACCAAAAAACGGTGTCGTGAGTGCGTAAAATATTTTGCTCATCAATATAATAGGTGTCACTTTTAGAGCGAGCTGGGTGATCGTCGGCAAAGTTAAATAAATCAAAGCTAACACTGGCCGGTACAATTTCTGGAATATTAATAATGTCAAAGCCCGTTAAAACCGGGACCGCTTTAACGCGTTTAACCATTTCTTCCAGCGGACTACCGGGAGTCCGGGCGAGGTCAGGCATGGCCAGATAGCGCTC
>CAYTWP010000035.1:0-6153 GCA_964442155.1 uncultured Candidatus Saccharibacteria bacterium | reverse complement strand
GGTTGCATTTTAATGGTGATCCCCCGCTCACGCTCCAAGTCCATCCGGTCTAAAACCTGATTCTTCATCTTCCGCCTCTCAATCGTACCAGTACGCTCTAGGAGCCGGTCGGCCAAGGTGGACTTACCGTGATCAATGTGAGCAATAATACTAAAATTTCTAATCTTATCCGCCATCGCCCTATCCTATCATAACTCCTCGGCCTCGGGCACCACGGTCTCTTGGGAGCGACCACGAGACAGAGAGCGAGTAAGCTCCATAATCTCTTGATTACCAATCGAGAAAAGCAATATCACAATAACGATAATACCAACCAGACCGGCCAAGAGACCTTGAGTTAGTACTCCTAAAGTGGTTGAGAGCGGTATCGCCTGACCAATAATCAGCAACACACTGTAAGCAGCCGCCCCACCAATTAAGGAGGCGCCCAACGACTCGGCAGTAGCCCGACGTAAACCGGTCGTCACCCAACCAAAATCGCGACGGAACCACCACCACAATAATAATCCCTGAAAAATGACACCAATAGTAAAAGCCAGCGGGATCATAATCACCACCGTCCCCGGTACCTCCGGAATACGAAGCAATGATTCAACAATTAAACGAAGTGGAGCAAAAGTATTAAAGGCCGTCACTAACACACAAGCCAAGATAGAAGTAATAATAAACATTACGCCGGCGGCGATTAGTGGTGTTTTAGTTTTGCCGCCGGCGTAATAACCGCGGACTAAGAGTAGTACCAAATTTTGGGCCCCGAGCGATAAGACAAAAATGGCCACCGCGGCCGCAGTTAAACGTGTCGCCGTCCAATCAAAAGCGCCAGCCCCTAAAATTACCCGCACAATGTGGGCGCGTAAAACCATAAAGAGCACCATCACCGGCACTGACCAAAACACAATGTGTCGGGCCGCTCGCCCAATATGACTTAAAAACTCGGCTCGTGAGCCTTTAGCGTATAAGGCCGTGAGAGTGGGGAAAGCGGCCACCGAGTAACTAACACCAATCAAAGCCAGTGGCACCGATTGTAAATTAAGGGCAAAGGTAAAAACGGCAATCGAACCAAGTGGCAAAACGGAGGCAATCATTACCAAGCCCACTAAGACTAATTGATGGCAACCCAAGGTAATCGTCCGGGGCAAGGACACCGCCAGGACCGGCTTAATTTCTTTCCAACTGACCAGACGAAAGGTGGGTAAAAAGCCCAGTCGCGTAATTGTGGGTAACTGGATTAATAAGTGGAGTAACGCCCCAAGCGCCACGCCCCAAGCTAAACCATTTAACCCCCACCAGGGATACAACCAAACAATACCAGCAATGATTCCTAAATTGTAAAAAATGGGACTTAGCGAGTAAACGACAAAGCGCCGATACGCTTGAGTGACGCTGGCAAACAGATTAGAGAGGCCCAACAAAAAAGGTGAGAGTAAAATAATCCGGGATAATTGGGCCACTGCTCTTTGATCTTCCATTGTAAAACCTGGCACTATTTTAATAACTAGCCACGGCAAAATAAAATAAAGCACGGTACTGACAATGACCATCAACCAGCTAAATAAAGTCACTACTCCGGAGAGAAATCGTTTAGCCTCGACTTCTTTACCCTCAGCTAGGCGAGCCAAAACAAACGGGATTAGGACCGTGACGGAAACTAATGAGGCCACCGAGACGTAAACCAAATCTGGAATTCGAAATGAGGCATAATAAATATCGAGGGTACGCCCAACACCAAAAGTACTAGCCAACAAACGATCACGAATCAAACCTAACAATTGTGAGGCTAAAGCTGAGACCGACAAAAACAAGGCCGCTTGATGTAGGCCGCTTAACTCGCGATCCAAAAGCTTGAGTAAATTTTTAACCATAACCTAATTATCTTTGACTGGTGGCGTAGTGCGTTTATCGGGCGTGGTCACCCCACTAGCAAAGGGCTCTCGGCCAGCACGCAAGTTAGTCAAAATGGTTTTAACCTCGGTATTATCCGGATTGGCGGTCGCCACTATTTGGAATTGAGCAATCGCTGCTTGACGATTGCCGAGTGCCGCCTCAGCCAAACCTAAAAAGTATTGAGCATTAGCGTAATTAGGGATTAAGCTAATCGCCCGCCCCAACGCTTGTTTAGCCTCCGCGTAATCACCGGCACGATAGCGCAAAAAACCTAATTGGAAGAAAATCCCTCCATCGTTAGGCGAAAGTAAGGCTGCATTTTCAGCTCGCGTAATCGCCTCAGTTAAGTTGCCATCCTCAATGTCTAATTGAGCCAGCAAGAACAGTGCATCAGTGTAATTAGGTTTTTTAGCTATTGCTTTAAGTAAATACTCCCGAGCCTGTTTGCGATCTTGAACCGCTAGCTCCAGTCGTGCCAACAACAAGTCAATCGCCGGATTAGTCGGATTAAGCCGGAGCGCCTCCGTGTAAGTATTAACCGCTTGATCGTAAGCTCCCGGAATTTTAAGTGGTACTAGCGATTCATAAACTCGAGCCAAAGCTAACCAGTTAGCATAATTGTGACGATTATAACCAATAGCCTCGTTAGCCGCCGTCACCGTACTTGATAACAACCCTTCAAACTGAGTCCGCAACGTCTCGGGCGAACTCTCATTAGTAGATAAAAGCAAACCAATCTTAGCTAAACCAACATCAACCAGTGCCCGCTCATAAGCCTCATCATTACTCCAATTAGTGGCCGCTAAAAAGTAAGTTTCTACCTCCGACACTGGGCGACCAGCCTGAGCCATAAGGAGACCTTGTTGATACCAGTAAATTGAAGCGATTTTTTGAATCAATAAGTAGCCAGCTCCAATACTCAAAATCAAAGCAAAGATAATAACTAAGATTGAAATAAAGTTAATCCGCGGATCACGAGTCAAAGACAACTCATAAGGCACCGTTCGCTTAATGGCCACCAACACCCCTAAGGCTATACCAGAGAGGGCCATGGTAATCACCAACAAAGCGGCCCCTGGCACATACAAAGTAGCAAAAATCCAGCCGTATAACGCCGCTAAAAAAACGACCACTGCTAAACTGTGACCACTTTTATCAGCAGTGGGACTAGTAAAAATTCCCCTGATGACACTGAAACCCCAACTAAGAATCAGAGCGAGCCAACCTAAAAATCCAACTGTACCAGCCATCACTAAAAAGGTTGGGAAATAGCCACTACCCGAGCCAAAATCAACCGTCCAAAAAGGACTAGCGTTAACCCCTAATGGTTTAAATGCTTGCCAGCGAGTAGCAAATTGATTAGGACCAGCACCTAACAAGGGGTCTTGTAATAAAGTTTGCTTGAGTACTTGCCAAGTGGCACTCTCCGTCGGCCAGACTTCAAGTGAATTCATTTCTAAATTAGCTGTTACCCAATTTAAACCACGGCCAATTAAACTATTACTTTGACCAATGGTTAAAAAGATAATCGCCACCACCAGTACTGCAAACACCGGCCTAGTTACTCGACGGCGGCGGCCAGCAGCAGGATCTCCCCGCTCTCGAATCACCACCAAATAGATAAATAAAGCTAGACTCAAAATAGCCACCACTAACCAGACTCGGTAAAAATTAATAAAGGCCAGGGCAATTAAACTAGTAACTAAACTAACACCTACCAAGTAAGAAATTAACTTAGAACCTTTTGGTGGCACCAGCTCCCAAATACTAACCGCAATAATGGTAATTAAACCAAAAAAGATCGCAAGCTCATTCCATTTGCCAATTAAATTAACTGTCTTGGCGGTAAACAGAGACAACCAATTAAATGGACCAAATATCGTCAAAATGACCTGGAAAAGAAAGACGACGACTCCGGCGGCCAATAAACCTAAAAAGACACGAATCACCCGCTCCTTGGATTGGAAAATGAGTGCCGACAAACCAAACACCAAACTAAGCAATAACCAAAACCAAACGGTGCCATGCTCGTAGCCACTACCAAACAATGAGTGTTTTATCACTCCGGAAAAAAGAGCTGAGACAAACAGACCAATTAGGAGTGGCAAGGGGGCAGCCAAACCAATGACCCAAGGAAGCGACAAGCGACTCTCTTGGAGTAAGCTAATCAACCACAACACCAGTACGGCAATAATGCCAAGTGACAAAATAAACGTTTTACCGACATCAATCGCCAAACCCGGGATCGGCAAAAAAAGGATCGGGGCTAAAACAATAACCGCGGTTAGTACCCATAAAGAAACTGTTTCAAAGGTTGGCCATTGCTTTATAAACATAGAAGTTCTTTAATTATAAGCGACAACCACCCTATGACGCAATCACGGACCAAATTAAAAAAATTACTGTCCATTAAAGAGGCAGCCGAGTGGCTCGGCGTCTCGCCGGCCACACTCCGCTCCTGGGATAAAAAAGGAGTTTTTAAGGCCAAGCGTCAGTCTGAAAATCGTTATCGCCTTTATGACCTCCGCTCCCTCCAACAAATTGCCGCCACTCGTGGCTTAGGGCCTAAACAAAGACGGAAGTTGCTCGATTGATTTTATAGCGGTTTTGTGCTATACTGTAATAGCCTGGTCGGATAGTTGGTCCGACGTTCCACCTCAACAGTGGAAGTCGGGCAGGAAAGTCCGAACATCCCCACTTAGTGGGAAAGGCGTCGTGGGTAACACCCACCCAATTGCATGCGAATGCCGTTGAGGGACAGTGCCACAGAGACAATACTAACCCCGCCCTCCGAAGGAGGGCGGGGCAAAAGGTGAAAAGTCTATGGAGGTTTACGCCACCGTAGAGAGTTCGTAGCAATACGAATACTTGGTAAACCCGACGTGATGCAAGGCCGTGACCCATTTGGGTAGTGCCGCTTGAGCCCGCTCAGTAATGACGGGCCTAGATAAATAACTATCGTTTTGTTCGGCCCCGCCGATGGCGGGGTAAACAGGATACAGAATTCGGCTTATAGACCAGGCTCTTAAATCATTACACTCCGCCAACTGGCGGAGTGTTTTGTATTTTAGACTGTTGGTGTAATCTCAATTTCACAAGTACCACCAGCACAGGCCAGTTCTCGTTTATTCTCGGTCTCATCAGTTATCTCGTAAGAAATTATTTTAGAAAAATCGATCCCCTCCCAGGCTTTAGACAACTCCTCAAATTGGCCTTTAGTGATCTCCTCGTAGGGTGCCAATTGATACACATGATTACTGCGGGGCAAGAAGGAGAGGCCACCAATAATATCCCAGTGCTCGTAGAGCCAATTAGCCACCTGGAGCCACTCATCATCACCCACTGATACCGTCACTGATGGATTATGCTCAGTAAAATTAGTTTTAACCATTTGCCAATATTCTAATTGTTGGAGCGCTGATAAATCATTTTTAAACACTGAGCCACCCGGCGCTTTGACTGGGAAGTCGATCACATAAGTGGTCGCTGTCTCCACATTTTGGCCCACCTCCGGATGATACGGTACTCCCTGATCTTTTAACATTTTAAATAAAGCATCGGTGGAGGCAATGCGCACTCGACGGATGTAGTAAGGGGCGTGGCGTGGATGCATCCCCGAGGAGCAGTCTACCGTCTGGGAAAGGTTACCCGATGGCTTAACACAAGTAATACAAGTTGATTTATTAACTTTAAACCGTTTAGCGTATAGCTCATTAACTCTAATTGACTCATCCCGGAGTTTACGGAGGACGACTGGATCACGGACCACCTCGGCGTCCCATTGACCGGTAATCGAGAGCCCCAGTAAGCGCTCTTGCTCACAATTCTCCTTCCACTCTTTAGATAAATACTTAAAATTAGTTAAGGTTGATTGATAGGTCCCCAAAATAGTGGCTAATTTTATTTTGTGTAATAAGGTTTTAAGGGTATCCTCTGGTCGCGCCACCACCTCCGACAAATTACAAAATTGCTTCGATTGGAGAATGATCTCGCCGCACGGATTAGTGCCTAAATTATCAATGACACCCTTAAGCACTTTAAGCCGACGTTTAGGCAAACTAGTAGTTAAATTACCCCGGTTAAAAATCCCCCGTTCGCCACAACCACTGGCCACTAGAGCGGCCCACTCATTAAGGAATTCGGCCGCACTTGGCTTACTATTATACACCGCGGAGTTATTAGCTAAACTCCGTTGAGGATCAGTGAGATAAAATTGACCCTTTTTAGCATCACGAATATCATTATCATCCAGGTCCGAGAGCGAGATCA
>CAYTWP010000034.1:0-6224 GCA_964442155.1 uncultured Candidatus Saccharibacteria bacterium | reverse complement strand
GGCTTTATACTCGTCATACACTTGCTTGCGGAAGGTCGGCGCTGCTAAGTCGTAACAAGCGGCCACATAGTCCGGCTTTAACTCGCCTAAAATTTTAATTAACATTGCCGCCAAACCATAGAGTGCCCCGGTTGGCTCGCCACTGGAGGCACTAAAGTCCGGCAAGGCGTGGTAAGCCCGATGTAAAATAGCGTGGGCATCAAAGAGGACTATTGTTTTGGTTTTAGTGGCCAACTTTTTCGTCATAATTAATTTCCCGAGTTTGATCATCAATAAATTTAAAGGCTAATTCCAAATCGGGCGGCGGCAAAATATCAATTACCCGCTCCGGCCACTCGAGCACCATTAAGGTATCGGGGCTGGCTAACCAGTCGGTAAAACCTAATTTAGTTAACTCAACGCCACTCTCTAACCGATAACAATCAATATGCATTAATTTTTGCCAAGTATTGTTCTCTAATTCATAAGTTTTTTGAATCACAAACGTTGGACTAGTCACTGGCAAATCAAGCCCTAAAACTTTGGCCAAGCTTTGAGTAAAAGTGGTTTTACCGGTCCCTAAATCACCAGTTAAAAAAAGTAGGGTGGCTTTAGCTTGATTGGGCTTTAACAGCTCCATAATTTGCCCAGCCAAAGCACTGGTATCGGCCGGACTCCGACTAATTAATTGCATACGCCAATCTTAACATAAAACAAATAGTGCCCGACGATCTCTCAATCATCGGGCACTCTATATAGATTTTCTGGTCAGCGATTAGACCTAGCCCGCTGGAAACCGCGAATAAGTTCTCGCGATATATTCTCTGTGGCATCAAGACGTTGCTCCCGCCGACGATCCCTAGCTTGTTGTATTCCTCGTTCTATACGCGCTTTTTCCCTAGCCTTATCCCGGAGAAGCTTATCGTAAGCTCGCTTGTTGGCCGCAGCAACCTTCAACGCCTCCTTTTGAATTTTGACTGCCGCATCGGTCTCGATCTCAATCCTCTTGTTGTTAACACCCAAGACTTCAATCGCCTGCTCCGGCGTAAAGGCTTGCCCGCCAGTTAAATCGAGAGCGGCATTAACGGTATTGGTGGTTACCCCGTTGTTATGGGGGACGTAGACAACTTCCTTTGTTTTGATGTCAACCTCTGATGCGTCGGGGCGAACAGAACGCGTTGGGGTCGTCGCGCACCCGCCTGCCATCATCGCCACAAAAACCAAAATAACAAAGTGCTTCAACATGTCATTCTCCCTTATCTTTACGGGCGGAATTGCCCATTTCCATCCTTATCGTATCTATCCTCTATTATACACCCATCCCACATATTTGTCAATAGGTGGGTAAATAACCATTATTTTACAACAAAAACCCGCTATCTCGCGACAGAAGATTTCTGTCACAAAATAGCGGGTAAAATTTTCTTACACAGTCCAACCAGGATTAAACGGTAGACTGTCAACACCATTCATTTGAGTAGCGGTGTAAGCAACACCTCCTCCAATAGCGGCCAGGGTCTGTTCTTTGGTGTAATGCCCCCAAATTATCAGATACTCTGGACACCTTTTTAGTTGACTAACTTCCGTTACGAGCCCACTAACGAGTAGGCTTACTTCTTGGTTGTGCCACACCCCCCCTGGGCGATGGAGCACCGTTGTCTTTAAACTTTGACGTTTCTCTAACAACCTCATGAATTCAAGGTCACCTATAGTAGGCATCGGATTTCTCCTTGTTTTTTCCTTTTTAATTATATACATATAACTTATATTTGTCAAGCATACCTCGTTTAGCCCAATTTGGACTTATCCCCAGGTTACGCACTAGTAAGTTTGGCCTTTGGTGCTAGGAATAAGGAGAGATTCTGCGATACAATATAAAGACATGCCTACCTTCAATGATGACAGTCAATTACGGCGCGTCGATGACCTCCGCGCCAAGGAGGCTGAGAAGTTGTCGCAACTTTTGGCCGACAAATACCAACTCCCCTATCTTGATCTTTCACAAACAGCGATCAACACCGACGCTCTCCGCTTAATCTCTGAGGCCGAGGCTCGGGCCGCCGGTGTGTCCGCCTTCAAACTCACCGGCCGCTCGGTGTCACTGGCAATTATGTCGCCCAATAACAACAAACTAAACGCCATTTTAGACGATTTAAAAGGCAAAAATTTTACCGTCACTTTGTATTTAGCCTCCGAGATTGGCATTGCTCGAGCCTGGGAGCGCTATAGCGAGATCTCCCACTCCGAGCGCACCGAGGCCGGTTTAATTGAGATCTCGAGTGAGGTCATTACCGAGACTATCCCTAAAATTAAAACCTTAGACGATATTAAAGGCTTATTAAATGTTGAGTCCGAAAAGACTTTGCGTGAGGGGGGCATTACCGGCATTGTCGAGATGATCTTAGCTGGCGCTTTAGCCACCGAGGCCTCGGACATTCACTTAGAGCCCGAGGAGGAGGACATCCGCTTGCGTTATCGTTTAGACGGCGTACTGGAGGACATTACTCATTTTGATAAAAAAGTGTATAAGCAAGTAGACTCGCGACTTAAGTTAATGTCGGGACTTAAACTCAACATTACTCAAAGCGCTCAAGATGGCCGCTTTAGTATTAAAGTGGCCGACATTGAGATTGAGATCCGGGCCTCAGTCTTACCGGGGGCTTATGGCGAAACGATTGTCTTGCGCGTCTTAAATCCTAAAAGTATTGCCGTCTCGTTTACTGACTTAGGAATAGAATCGCACTTATTTGAGGTGTTTAGTCGCGAGATTAGAAAGCCCAATGGCTTAATCCTGCTCACTGGCCCCACCGGCTCCGGTAAAACCACCACGCTCTACGCCTTTTTGCGCGAGATTAATAATCCGGAGAGTAAAATTATTACCATTGAGGATCCGATTGAATATCACTTAACCGGCGTCAGTCAAACCCAAGTTAATCGGGCTAAAAAATACACTTTCCTCTCCGGTCTCCGCGCCGCCTTGCGCCAAGACCCGGATGTGATCATGGTTGGTGAAATTCGTGACGAGGAGACGGCTAAAATTGCCATCAACTCGGCCTTAACTGGCCACTTAGTCCTCTCCACGCTCCACACCAATAATGCCGCCGGCACCATTCCCCGCTTAATTGATTTAGGGATTAATCCTAAAATTATGAGTTCGTCACTGACGGTGGCCGCCGCTCAACGCTTGGTCCGCAAATTATGCCTAAAATGTCGGAAGGAAAAAGTGGCGGACGCTAAAGAGTTAGAACTAATTACTAAAGTGTTAGGCAACATCAAGGCCAAGCGTCCGGAGTTTGTCGCCCCAGAAGTAAAAACTTGGGAGCCAGTCGGCTGTGAGACTTGCCACCAAACCGGCTACAAGGGTCGGATTGGCGTCTTTGAAGCGATTATTATGGATGACGCCATTGCTCAAGTGGCCACCGCCAATCCGAGCGAAAAAGAGATCGTGGTCGCCGCCAAACCACAAAAAATCCTCGATATGCGCGAGGACGGTATCATTAAAGTAGTTGGCGGCGTCACCGCTTTGAGTGAGCTTGGTCGGGTCATCGATTTAGACGCCCCGTTCTTTTAAAATCAAACTTAGAACCCTCTAAGCAATCCCTTCAATAGTGCTATTAAAGTTAGGAAAATTTGTCAGGATGGCTCTCGTCACTTCTACCGAAGTAGAAAACCAAAGCGTCCTGTCAGATAGACCCGTACGAGATGTTGCCATCTCAATTGCTTAGAGGGTTCTCGGCTTGATTAAGACCGTCTTGATGCTAGCATAAAACAAATTATATGTCAATAGAGCCCAATAATGATACCACTTACCTCGATAAATCGCTCCGACCAACGGTGTGGGGTGATTATATCGGTCAAGCGTCAACCAAGCAAAATTTACAGATTTTAATTAATGCCGCCCGTGAACGGGGCCACCCCCCGGAGCACTTATTATTTTATGGCCCACCCGGTTTAGGTAAAACGACGCTGGCTTATTTGATCGCCAAGGAGATGAACGCCCAAATTAAAGTCACCTCCGGTCCGGCGATTGAAAAAGTGGGCGATCTCGCTTCCATTTTAACTAATTTAGCCCCGGGTGATATTTTATTTATTGATGAGGTCCACCGCTTAAATAAATTGATTGAGGAGGTGTTGTACCCGGCGATGGAGTCGGGCTCACTTAATATTATTTTAGGCAAAGGACCAGGGGCCCGCGTGATTCAACTGGATTTACCACCTTTTACTTTAGTCGCCGCTACGACACGTCTAGCCCTCCTCTCGGCCCCGCTACGCTCCCGCTTCTCGGGTGGTACCTTCCGTCTAGAGCTTTATCAACCGGCGGAGATTGCCCAAATTGTTAAGCGCTCGGCCTCATTACTAAATATTGAGTTGGAGAGCGAGGCGGCTCAAGCCATCGCTGAACGTAGTCGTTGTACCCCACGGATCGCTAATCATTTACTTAAGCGCTGTCGTGATTTTGCCCAAGTTAGTAAAATTGATTTAACACGCCAAAGTGTTAATGATTGCTTAACGATGTTGGGTCTAGATAAGCTAGGCCTCTCACCAGCTGATCGCTTATTACTCGAGACTTTGGTGGACAAATTTGGTGGCGGCCCGGTTGGGGTGGGCACTCTAGCCACTGCTTTGTCTGAGGAAGAGGATACGATTGAGGATGTCCATGAGCCCTACTTAATCCAATTAGGCTTACTAGAGCGCACCCCTCGCGGTCGGGTGGTCACCACTCGTGGCTATCAACATTTGGGCCGCTTATGAGCAAAATTATTTTAGGAATAGACCCAGGTTATGATCGTTTAGGAGTGGCCATAATTTCCACCAACCCCCTTACTCTCCTTTATTCTGATTGCTTAACTAGTAATTCTAAAAATATTTTTGCTAAACGCTTGGCTGATTTGGGAACAGAATTAGAAACAATAATTAACCAGCATCAACCGACTGATATTGTTTTAGAAAAATTATTTTTTAGTAAAAATCAAAAGACTGCCAGCCAAGTGGCTGAGGTCCGGGGTATGATTTTATATTTAGCCGGCAAAAATAATTTAACCGTCACCGAATATGCCCCATCGGAAATTAAGTTAACCATCACCGGCTTTGGTAGTGCTGACAAACAGCAAGTCACCGCGATGGTCCCTAAATTAATTAAAGTCACTAAAATGCCTAAATATGACGACGAGTACGACGCCATTGCCGTGGCTTTGACCCACCAGGCCCACTCCCCCAACTAAGAGTTTATCCACAAAGGAAGTGGGGTGAGCTTGCAAAACAATTGGGCTATGTTACAAATATAAGCACGTTTCCAAGTTGGACGTTTATTAATAATAAAAAACAATACATCATATGGATGATGACCAAATGATCCCTCCAATTTTGGGCGGTGATGACGCTGAGCCAGGAGAAGGAGAAATAAAGGATATCGATGGCGATGAGGTAGAGAGTGATATCCCAGAAGAGGAAGAGACCTTCTAACTAAAAGACCCCGTACGGGGTCTTTTAGTTTACTTTGATCTTTAAAAACCGATGCTTGCCCACCTTGATGGTTAAATCGGATTCGATGGTTAAATTGGGATCGGTAATCGCTTCATCAGCCGGCCATAATTTAATCGCTCCACTTTCCAACAAACGACGATATTCCGCCTTAGAACTAACGGTTTTATTACTTACTATCACTTCTAGTAACAACTCCCCTGGTTTAGCCTCTACTTCCGCCATCTCTTCTGGCTCACCTTTAGTTTGAAACAAGTTAACAAATTGCTCTTGGGCTTGCCCCGCTTTCTCTTGACCCCAAATAATAGTTACAATTTCGCCGGCTAATTGCATTTTGGCATCACGGGGATGAGCGGCTAAAATAATCTCGATCTCCTCCTCCGGCACGCGAGTACAAAGCTCAAAGGCTAGCGGCATCATCTCGTCAGACCAACTCATTATTTGGCCATAAATTTGATCAGGGGCATCGGCCATAGTAATCATATTACCCTCACTTTTACCCATCTTTTTACCGGTCGGGTCAATTAATAATTTAAGGGCAAGCACTAATTTGTCTTTATCTCGATTTTTAGCCAAAGTCCGGCCCATCAACATATTAAAGGTTTGGTCATTGCCACCAACCTCCATATCAGTGTTTAAAGCAACTGAGTCATAGCCCTGCAACAGTGGATAAATAAATTCGTGTAGGTAAATCGGCTGGCTAGCAGTAAGGCGTTTAACAAACATGTCTCTCTCTAATAATTGACCAGTAGTTACCTCGGCGG
>CAYTWP010000033.1:0-6506 GCA_964442155.1 uncultured Candidatus Saccharibacteria bacterium | reverse complement strand
ATTTGGCAAAAAGGCCGAGCTCCTTTTTGATGCGCCGATTACGGCGATCGTCGGCCCCAATGGCTCGGGTAAGTCTAATGTGGCGGAGGCCTTCCGCTGGGTCCTTGGCGAGCAGTCGCTTAAGTCGCTCCGGGGTAAGCGTGGTGAGGATTTAATTTTTAACGGCGAGGGCGCCCGGCTTAATCGCGCCTCGGTGTCGGTCATCTTTGATAATCACGACAAGCGCTTGCCGCTCGACTTTGACGAGGTCACCGTTACCCGTACCGTTTACCGCGATGGTGCCAACGAGTACGCCTTAAACGGCAGTGTGGTGCGCCTGCGCGATATTTTAGAGTTGTTGGCCAACGTCTCGCTTGGTCCGTCCGGCCACCACATTATTAGCCAAGGCGAGGCTGATCGCATTTTGTCTGCTAATCTATACGAACGCAAAAAGATGATCGAGGAGGCCCTCGGTTTAAACATTTACCATTGGAAGTTGGCCGAGAGTGAGCGTAAATTAACTAAAACGGAGGAGAATATCCGCGAGGTTGAGTCGCTCCGCCGCGAGATCGCGCCGCATTTAAAATTTTTAAAAAAGCAGGTGGAGAAGGTGGAGCAAGCCGACTTGTTGCGTCGCGAGCTCAAGCAACTTTATTTAGAATATTTAAAACGGGAGTCCGATTATTTAACTAAAACCAAAAGTGAGTTAGAAGGCGCGCGGTCTAAACCAGCCAGTGAGCTGAAGCAAATAGAACAAGAATTAGAGCGTACCCTTCGACAAGCTCAGGGCAACAGTGGGGAACTGTTGGTCCGCGAAAAGTTACGGCAATTAGAGAGTGAGTTAGAGAGTAAACGCCGGGAGCATGAGGAGGCCAGTCGCTCGCTAGGGCGGTTGGAAGGGCGCTTGGAGGCGGCGCGCGAGTCCACGTCAAACGTGGCTAATGCCGACATAGCGGTATCCGGTAAATTAGTGCGAGGTAAATTAGAGGCAGTCTTGAGTGAGCTAGCTAGCGCCGAGAGTGCTAATGATTTGGCATTTGTAAAAAATATTCTTGCGCGAGTGAGGGGATTATTAACTGGTTTTGTAGGTGAGTTGGGGCTCAGTAATAATGCTGGTCCAGCGAACGATCGAATAGAATTAATTAGTAAATTAGAGCGCGAGCAAAGCGAGCTGGCTCATAAAATTAAAGACACTGATAGTCAGATTAATAAATTAGCAAGTGAGTTGGCGAGTGAACGTAAAAATTTGGAGGGCTTACGCGAGGCGACCCAGGGCGCCGAGCGCCAAAGCTTTGAGCTCAAAACTAAAAAAGCGGAGCTTACGGCGACGTTAAATACTCTCGCCGCTCAAGCCGAAAAGTTAGGGGTAGAAGAGGCCGACTTTAAGCGTGAGCTGGAGAGTGCGGCGGCCCTGACTGATCAAGAGGTGAGGGATTTTGCTCGGGTTGCGGTGACTGGCAGTGAGCCTCGCGAGACCCAAGAGGATAGGAGACGACAAATCGAACGTAAAAAGATTAAGTTGGAAGATATGGGTTTTGAGGGTAGTGATGTCATGACCGAGTATAAAGAGACCACTAAACGTGATGAGTTTTTGGCTAATGAGTTGGCCGACTTAACCAGCTCGCGACAATCTTTGGAGAGTGTGATGCAAGAGTTAAAGGATAAATTACAAACCGAGTTTAGTGGTGGGATTACTAAAATCAATGAGCAGTTTGGTCAATTTTTTAAACAAATGTTTGGTGGCGGCGAGGGCAAACTCCAAGTAGTTAAGGAGGCTAAAAAGCGGCGCTCGCTGGCCTCTTTAGAAACTGATTTTACGGAAGATCCCAATGAGGAGGGTGGTGAAGGTGAAGTTCGTGAGGGGATTGAGATTAATGTCTCGTTGCCACGTAAAAAGGTCAAAGGGTTGGAGATGCTCTCTGGTGGCGAGCGGGCCCTCACCTCGATTGCCCTCCTCTTTGCGATGTCGCAGGTTAATCCCCCACCATTTTTAATTTTAGATGAGACCGACGCCGCGCTTGATGAGGCCAACTCACGTAAGTATGGCGATATGATTGAGTTACTCGCCAAATACTCCCAACTTATTTTAATTACCCACAATCGCGAGACGATGTCGCGGGCTGGTGTACTCTACGGCGTGACTATGGGTGGTGATGGCCTCTCCAAACTCCTCTCGATCAAATTCGACCAAGCCGAAAATTACGCAAAATAACCCCGCCCTTCAACAAGTTCAGGACGGGGTGTGTAATGTTTACGCAGTGAGAGTTTCTTTATTTTGTTCTGGTTTTGGATTAGGCTCCAACCCTTTCCATTTTTCCCAAGTTTGGTCCTCGGGTTTGAGGGGGAAGCCCTCGCACAATTCAAATCGCTCGCAATTTTTCTCACACATAATTTTTCTCCTGTTAAAGACCTAAATCAAAAAACCCTCCGAGTGGAGGGCTTTTTGATGAATATGTCACTAAGACCTACTCACAGAAAAACCTTCCACTTATGGGGGTTAAGAGCAGACCCAAAAGTAAATTACTCTGTTTAATCATGTTTAATCTATTTTAACTCCAAACTAAACTCGGGTCAATTTTTATATCTCAAAAACTTTTTGGTCGACTACCCAGGGTTTACATTGATAGTTAAAATATTGATTATTGATATCAAAAGGATATTTTTTCTCAGTATCTTTTAAATCTACAATGTAACTTGAGTTGTTTTTTTCTAATGAGTCAGTGATAGGGTCATAAACCTGACCCTCAAAGTCTACTTTAGCTCGGTTATTGTGAATGTAAATTGTGGCTCTAAATCCACTAGTGCCATCTGCTCGGCGGGTAGTGCATTCTAAATCCTCGTTTTTAGCAATAATCTCCTTTAACGATAGAGCCATCGGTGTGTAATCATTTGCTTCATTGGTTGTAGTAGTTTCAGGAGAAGCGTTATTTCTATTGTAGAAAAAAGCAACCATTATTATTAAAATAACAAAAATTGAGATAATTATAAGTTGATTATTTTTAGTCATAATTTATTTCACCAAGACGTAGTCAATTTGTTTGCGGAGGAGATCAGCTTTGATGGCTTTGACACGCACAGCGTCGCCGAGACGGAAGGCTTTGCCCGTACGCCGGCCCACGACGGCAAACTTTTTAGCATCAAATTCAAAATAATCATCACCAAGGGCGCCTAAGCGGATCATGCCCTCCACTCCAGTGGCGACCTCGGCCACAAAGACGCCGCGCTCATTAACGCCGGAGATAATGGCCTCGGCCGGTTGCTCCAATTTATCTAACATATACTCCACCTGTTTATAACGCACGCTCTCCCGTTCGGCCTCACTGGCCAACCGCTCCATAATACTGGCGTGGATCATTTGATTGGCTAACTTTTCCAACATCTCGAGTGGCGGTTGTTGGCCGGTTAAATAAATGGCGAGCAAGCGATGGACTAACACGTCGGGATAACGACGGATCGGCGAGGTAAAGTGGGTGTAGTAGCGGAAGGCCAATCCATAGTGACCAATATTTTTGGTCGAGTAAATCGCTTTAGCCATCGACTGCACTGCGGCGCGATTAACAATGTAAGCCTCCGGTGTATCCTCCACGTCTTTTAAGAGCTCGTTAATTTGGGCCGGTTTAATATCTTGACCATTAATCTCCAAATTGTAGCCCAAAGGTTTGAGGAAGGTGGCCAAGTTAGCCAAGCGCTCTTGATCCGGTTGATCGTGGATGCGATAGACAAATTTATCGGCCTGGTTTTTATTTAACTCCGAGACATACTCGGCCACTTTGCGATTAGCGAGCAACATAAAATCCTCGACTAAGAGGTGAGTGTCGGTGCGCACTTTGCGTTTAATCTCGATCGGCTTGCCGGCGTCATCCAACACAATTTGCAATTCTTCGGTCTCAAAGCTGATAGCCCCCGCCGCTACTTTAGCTGCCCGCAATTTGTAAGCAATCTCATTTAAAGTATTAAGCTCTTCATAATACTGGTCGGCTTTTTTATCCAAAACTTCTTGGGCCTCCTCGTAACTAAAGCGCTTGTCAGAGTGGATAATCGTCCGGCCAAACCATTGGTCTAAGACCTCTCCATTTTTATTTATTTTAAACACGGCGCCAAAAGTGAGGCGATCTTGATCGGGCACTAAACTACAAATATCGTCCGAGAGGACTGGGGGCAACATCGGGATAGTCCGGTCAATTAAATAGACCGAGGTAGCTCGGCGCTCAGCCTCGGTATCAAGCGCGGTGCCCGGGCGGACGTAGTGCGAGACGTCGGCAATGTGGACACCCACCTCGTAAATGCCGTCGCCTAAATCGGTAAACGAGAGCGCGTCGTCAAAGTCTTTGGCGGTAATCGGGTCAATGGTAAAAGTGGTGACTTGTCTAAAGTCGCGGCGATTAGGGACATCCGCGGCCATATCCTCGGCCGCGGTTTGCTTAATCTTATCAGTCTCGTTGAGTACCGCGGCGGGGAAGTCGAGGCTAAATCCTTTAGCCATGGCAATGGCGCGCATCTCGGTCTCGTTCTCCCCCGGGGTACCAATAACTAATTTAATAACACCGGTTGGATCCTTAGTCGCATCCGTCCACTCGTCCAACGCCACTAACACTTTTTTATTTAAAGCTTTTTGGGCTGCCGCGGCATCGGGTAAAACCATCGTTCGGTAAAAACGCATGTCGTCCGGCAGTAACACAAACTGGCCGGGTTTATCGGTCGGCTCATTAACAATCCCAACAAACATTTGCTTGGCCCGATTTAAAATCGCCTCCACTTTACCGCTCTCGCCCTGGTAACTAATTTGGACTTTATCGCCATCCAGGGCCACGCCCAAGTCGGCGCCCTCACACTTAACCTCCCGTTTGTCGGGGAAAACAAAATAGCCTACACCCTTAGGCGAGACTCTAATAATACCTTCGGCGGTTGACATGAGGGGAGTATACCATATATGATGATGAGCGCTATATGTTAATGATTCGCTTACAGCGTGTTGGCCGCAAAAACGACCCCTCTTTCCGGGTCGTGGTTACTGACTCTAAAAATAGTACCAAGAGTGGTAAGTTTTTAGAGGTGGTTGGCTCTTACGACGCCCGCTTGGGTAAAAACAAGACTATTCTTAAAGCCGAGCGGATTAAACACTGGATCTCTGTCGGTGCTCAATTAACCGACACGGTTAAAAATCTATTAATTTCTAAAAAGATTATCGAGGGCAAAAAGACGGATTATCGACCTAAACCAAAACCAGTTGAGCCGGTAGCTGAGACTAAAGTGGAAGAGCCAGTACCAGAAGTAGTAGAGGAGGTACCTGTTGTAGAGCCAGTAGCCGAGACAGCTAGTCCTGAGCCTGTTGAAGCGGTATAATTAAAAGATTATAAGGTAAGTAATTACTGTTATGAATAAAGACCAAGAGTTTTTAGAGTCGTTAATTAAGTCACTAGTAGATAATCCGCAAGATGTTAAAGTCAGTCGCGTCGTTGATGAAATGGGAGTGTTACTAACACTCGATGTTAATCCACTGGACATGGGTAAAATTATTGGCCGCCAAGGCAATACTGCCAAAGCGATCCGCACCTTGCTTAGAGTGGTGGGGATGAAGAACAATGCGCGCGTTAATTTAAAAATCAATGAGCCGGTGGGTGGTCTCCGCTCCACCGGCCCCTCGGCCACTGCTCGCTCGGTAGATGATGCCATTAAGGATTTAGAGTTTTAAACTTTGAAGCGGTTTTACGTTATTACTATTTTCCCCGAGATCATCGACTCCTATACTAAAGAGTCGATTTTAGGGCGAGCGATAAAAGCTAAAAAACTAGTCGTTAAGGCGGTTAATCCTCGCGCTTTTAGTCGCGATAAGCACCATAAAACCGACCACCGCCCTTATGCTGGTGGCCCCGGGATGGTGATGCTGGCCGAGCCGATTTTACGCGCCGTGGAGAAGATTCGCTCATTAAGTCGACAAATTATTATTCTCTCACCAAGTGGTAAGCAGTTTACTAATGGCGAGGCGATTAAGTTGGCGAAAAGTAAAAGCGATTTAATTTTTATTGCCGGGCGGTACGAGGGCATTGATGCCCGGGTTAAAAAGATTTTAAAAGCTAAAGAGTATTCGGTTGGACCATATGTTTTAACTGGGGGTGAGTTGCCGGCGCTCTCAATGATTGATGCTATTGCCCGCCAAGTGCCGGGAGTGTTAGGTGCGGATGAATCGTTGGAGGAGAAAAGAGTTTCTTCTTCAGAAATGTATACTCGGCCGGAGGTTTTAATCTGGAAAAATAAAAAATATATGGTGCCAAAAGTATTACTTTCCGGTGATCATAAAAAGATAGAGGAGTGGAAGCGCAAAAGTCAAGGTCCTGTGGATAACGTAGATCGGGGTAGGGGGTAAAAGGCAAGTGGATAACTAAATTTGACATACTTAACCGACTTGTCTATACTACCCTTGATTAGCTTTTGATTGAGTAACGTCTCGCCGATCAGTTAGTAAGCCATTTTATTAGCCCGCCAACCCCGAGCCGGTCTTGGGGCTGGTATCGGTTTTTCAATATTTG
>CAYTWP010000032.1:0-6572 GCA_964442155.1 uncultured Candidatus Saccharibacteria bacterium | reverse complement strand
GATGAGAAATCAACCGAAAGGGAGAAAGATATGGAAGTGGATTACAGTGGGGTGAATTCAAATTACACCCACCAAGCTAAAAGTTTTGTTCCTGTTATTGAAGAGATTTTAGCGGGGGTCTTTTATCCAAAGGTGGCTATTTTCAGTGTTAGAAATTTTGAGGTGGCCCCTGCCCCTTTTCCAACAGATGATGATAATCTGTATATAAGAATCTGGGGCTCTTCTTTAGAACTACAAGATCCAGAAAGATTTTACCAGTTTTGTGGAGATAAATTTCTACCTAGTAATGAGCAAGCCTGGGGTTATTACATAGGAAGTCGGAAGGTTTGGAAATCAGGCGGTATGGGTATTCCCATCACTGATGATCAGGGGTATGTGATTGCGGAGTTAGTCGATAGTAAAAGGTTGTACATTCATGTCCACATTTTGTCTCACCAGAATGGACTTGATATCTTTCGTTTGATTATGCTTAGGGTCAAAGACTTGGTTTTTGATCCTAGAGTGGTTGATTGGTCAAATATCTTAAACAAGATTGGCCCAGTGTCTAAAGTGGATTACCAAACAGAGCAGCGGGAGTTGATTGGCTTTGTTCTGGCTCCATTTGATCGGGCTATTACCTCGATTAATAAGCAACTCAATGGCTTGCGCCAAGAGCTTAGTAAAAAAGAAACTGAAGTCCAGCTGTTATCAAGTCAAGTTGCCGCTGGTTATGCTCATGCTGAAAATGATGGGCATGAGCATGATTTGACAGAACAGGCTGAGGAGTTGCTGCAACAATTAGAGCAACTACCTTTAGTTAAAGGGGTGGTGGTTAGTGAGGATCTAAAGTTACAGATTTTTACTGACACTATTATGGCACTTGATGATCGCTCTAATAAATGGCATAGGATCGGTAATTTCAGGATCACCATTCCTTCTGATCTAAGGATGGATCGGATGTATTTCCATAATCTGACTTGGCGATATCAAGATCATCATGCGCCACATGTTTCAGGAGATGGGCCTTGTTATGGTAATACGAAGGTTGCTTTTCATCAGCTGTCTAAAGAAGGGGATTGGTTGTCGATAGTGATTTTGGCAATCCAATTTTTAGGCGAAGCCAATACGATAGATAGTTGGGGGTCTAAAGTCAAGGAGTGGCCTATCATCGCTTCCGCCTAAACATGTTTCTCGTTCTGCACCACAGCACCACTTCATAGTGGTGCTTTTATTTTGTCCCCTAATATTGACAATTTATCACAACAGTGCTAGTAATAGCCACCAGAAATACCGGACTTTACCAAGACGAGAAATCAACCAAAGAGGAGTGTGGAGATGTACTTTGTTCAACGTCTAAATGAAATGGCCTTGGCTAAACTGAGAGAAGTGGGTATTAACTACGAAAAAATGATTTTATCGCCGGGGCAAGAGGGGTTTCTTTTTGAGGAAGGGGATCTTAACCGACTGACAGAGCTTCTTAATCTGAAGCTCAAAATGGAGGTAGATTCTGACTTTAAAGGTATAACAATAGCTCATCTTGATTTTAACCCTCGAGATAAAAATTGTTTACGTTGGTTAGAAGTAACACCTATACCAAAGGTGGTTGCCAATGCTCCTAATAGTTGGAACAATCGTCAGGATCGTGATAAATTTATTTCGATTACAGAGGAAATTCTAGGGGGAGGTGATCGGCAAATAAGACTCCACCGTTCCAGCGGTAGTCATATGCCTCTGCCTAAGGATGGTGAAATTCATATTTATTTGTGGTCTACCCCCAGTAACATTAGTGCCAATATTAGTCACCCAAAAAGGATAAATAATTGGCCGATCGATACCGATCATCGAGCTTACAAGTCATCGTTAGGTAAACCTCTAATTGATGAGAAGACTGACTTTACTTACGCCGAATTGGTTGAAGGGCAAGCTCTGTACGTGTTGTTCTATCTAGAAAACTGCTCATCTGATAATCGGTTTGAGATTTATCGATATATCTTGAAACAAGCCCAAGAGCACTTTCTTTCCGCGGAGCAAATTTCTGAGCAACAAAAAAAACGCGAAGCGGAAGAAGAAAAGCTCTACGAAGAAGCACGAGTCCACAATGTCCAACGATTAAGTAAGTTTTTGGCTAAGAAATTCACGGAACAAACTGACGAAGTATTAAGAAAATTAGGCGAAGACAAAGTAGCTTTTGAACGAACGAGTGTTCAAGTGGTTGACTTGTCTCAGCAGGTGGAGATACTCTCAACCCAAGTTTTGAGGCTTCAAGAGGAGCGATCTAAACAAGCCGAACTGATTAATGAGGAATTAGCTTTGGTTATGGGGCATCCGGAAATTGATCAGGTTGCGGTTGAGGCTGGCCACTTTATCGTATTTGGTAAGCCCAAACTTCTCAAAATGAAGGGCGGTAATAAAATCAATCGTCGGGTGGTGAGTATTAACCTATCATCAGGCGAGATTGCGATTACCTCTTTGCTAATACCAATAAGAAGGTTGATGAAGAGGGAGGAGCCAAAAGCCTTTGAGGTCCCAATTGTGCTTAAAAGAGGGCAGAAGAAGATTTGGCTTGATCTTATCTCCGAGTATCGCTACGGAACCGTAGTGCTAGATGTTTGGAGTAAAGCGGAATGGGCTCTACCGGCTTCCGCCTAAACATGTTTCTCGTTCTGCGCCACAGCACCACTTCCGAGTGGTGCTTTTATTTTGTCCCCTAATATTGACAACTTTTTACAAAAGTGCTAGTAATAGCCACCAGAAATACCGGACCTTACCAAGATGAGAAATCAACCGAAAGGGAGAAAGATATGGAAGTGGATTACAGTGGGGTGAGTAACTACGGCAGAGACTTTGCTGCAATAGTCCAAGAACTATTAGATGGTATGTATCCAAAAGTTATTATCTTGGCTGCTGAGGGTGGCATTGATAATTTATCTCCTTTGCCAAAGAACAACGAAAATCTGTACATACGAGGTTGGTATTCTTCTGAAGAGTATGATCCTAAAAAGGATAGAAGTGGCAGGGGATATAGAGATATATGTAATCCGGATTTTGGGCCAAAAAATGGTCAAATTTGGAATTATAAAATTGATGAGAGTTGGAGAATTTGGAAACCAGGTGGTATTGGTGTTCCTATCATCGATGACGCTGGTTATGTGGTAGCTGAGTTTGTCGATCAAAAACGGCTCTACATCCATGTCCCAATTTTTGACTACAGATTTACTAGTGGGCTCGATATCTTTCGTTTGATCATGCTTAAGGTCAAGGAATTGGTTCTCGGACCAATCGTTAATTGGCCAACACTGTTAGCTAGAATTGGAAACTTTTCGAAAATTAACAGTGCAGTACAGAGGCAAAAGTTGATTGATTTTACTTTAAGTCAATTTGATCAAACTATTGCTTCGCTTAAAAAGCAACTGTTCCAATCGCGCCAAGAACTCAGTAATAAAGAGTTTGAGGCCCAAAAATTGTCGAGCCAAGTTGCGGCTAGGTATCCTTTACTTGAAAAAGGCAATCAAGATACTGGGCCTGAAAGAGCTCAAGAGTTGCTCCAACAATTAATACAAGTGCCTAAAGTCAAGAGAGTTTTGATTACGGAAGACCTGGACATAGAAATTTTTACTGATCCTATTGCTGTATTTGATGATCGGTCTGATGAATGGCATTTGCTGGGTAATTTTCAGATCATTGTACCTTTTGATTCTGAAGATGATCTTTCCTTTAATAATCTGACTTGGAGGCGTAACGACATATACGATGCCCCTCATGTCATGGATGGGTCTGCTTGTTATGGTAATACAGATGAAACTTTCCTCAATCTCCAAGAAGAAGGAGATATATTATCGCTAGTTGTTTTGGCTATCCAATTTCTCAGTCATGCCAACACTGACGATGATTGGGGTATGTATGTGGACGAGTGGCCTTTGGCTATGCCAGCGTAAGTAATTCTTGGGTCAGTCTTTATGTAGCACCACAACCGTGGTGCTTTTCTTTTTACCACCCTAGTATTGACAAATTACTCTAGTAGTGCTAGTAATAGCCACCAGAACTACAGACCTTTACCAATACGAGAAATCAACCGAAAGGGAGTAAATAAGAATATGGACGGTAGTGTTAGTGCATTGTTGGGAGTTTTAGATAGTGGTGCTAAGGGTCAAGTTAAAGGGGGTCTAACCTTGTTGGAAGTAAGAGATAAAGAACTTTCTCTGGCTGAAAAAGAATTGTCCAATAAGGGTCGGGTGTTGTTAAGTGCCCGTGCAAAGCTAATGGTTGATCAAATTAGAGTAGAAGTTAAAGATACATTACAAAATAAAGTTCTCCAAAAGATGGAGACTGAATTAAGTAAAGTATCGGAGATGATCGAAATAAAAGGTCTAGCCGTTATTGCTGGGATGTTAATGATAAAAACAATTCCCATACAATGTCATGACAGTCATGGCCAACTTAGGGAATTGGGTGCTTTTGAGATCCAATTAAATCTTAATACTGGCCAGCTCAAATGGCAGAATAAAGGACCAGAGTACCACAAACGGCAAGCCCCTAATATTGCTTTTGATGGCACGGTAATGATTGGTGAAGTTTTAAGTGCGATACCATTCCTACTGGCTCAAGGTGATTTGGAGGCAATCGTCCAGTTGGCGATTAATACCATTAAGTATCCTGATGCTGATTGCATTAGATATGCTGAGTTTTGGCCTTTAGCCAAGACGGTTTAGTCTCTTAACCTTAACCTCTAAAACAGGAGATCAAAAAGTGGGTAAAACAGGAAATGATGGGTCTACTCGACTAGTTAAGTATCGGCGTACTCGTCGACTTAACCCCCGTAGACAGCCAGGTAAAAACTGGCAGAGTTTCCAAAGGATACCAGTAACTCCGCCACCTGGTTATGACAAAGCCCTCCAATTTATTCCTAGCGCAAAGTTTAGGCCGACTGCCGAGATTATCACTGTCTACAGCAATCTAGTCCCTTGCGTCGAGATCACACCTTTAGCCGCCTACAAGATGTGGCTTATGGCTGATTATCAACATGAGGAGATAGGTTGGTATGGGACAGTTGAACAGATTAAGACTGATAATCAAAGAATCTTCCGTATCCTTGACGTTTTCATGGTTCAACAGGAAGTTACTACTGGGACCACCGTCATGGATATTGAGGGCATGAATGGTCTGGCTCAAGAGTTGTTAACTCGACCTGATGGCGTTGATATTTGGAATCAGCTTCATTTTTGGGGTCACTCCCATGGCATGCTTGGAGTTTTTCCCTCTGGACGAGATGATGATCAAATGCTCGAGTATCAAACTGCCAGCAGTCATTTTGTCCGAGGGATTTGTAATCGCTCTGGCGATTTTATGTTTTGTGTTTACCTCTATGATGAGAATATTGCTTATCATCGAGTTCCCTGGGAGATAATGCCAGGTGAGCTCTCTGAAGTAGAAAAGACTCAAATTGCCACCGATCTTAAAACTGAAATTGCGGCCAAGGTTACAAAAAGAGTCTACGAAGTAAAACCGTACCTCAAAGGTGGTTCATTTGCAAAACCCACTGATGTGGGTGTAGAAGAAGACGACGATAGCTTGTTGTCGGAGATTGGTAGGTTTATTGGTATTGATCCCGATTCCTTCGATGACGAAGTTGATGAAGAGTTGGAAGAAGTAAAACCAAGATGGGCCGAAGAGGTCGGAGAGGAGGACGTAAGAGATGCCTATTGATACCAGTCGACACGAAGAGGTATTCTCCGCTAATCAGTGGGATTACCAAATTGACGTTATTGGTGCTGGGGCTACCGGTTCCAGGATTGTCCTCGGTTTAGCCAAACTTGGCTTAGCTGGGAATTTAATCCGGGTTTGGGATGCTGACACTGTGGAGCGGCATAATATTGCCAATCAAGTGTACGGTCTCGAGGATATTGGCAAACCTAAGGTTGAAGCTCTGGCCACTTTGGTCGAGCGGATGACCGGAGCCAAAATCCAAACTCGACCAGAGATGGTCGATGGATCCCAAAGGTTAGGGACAGTAGTATTTTTGCTCACCGACAGTATGGCCTCTCGCAAAGAGATTTGGATGCGAGGGATTAAGCTTAAGCCATCGATAAAGCTAATGATCGAAACCCGGATGGGAGTAGATAATGGCCGAATCTATACGGTTAGTCCTTCTCAACCACTCCACATTCGCTCCTGGGAAGAGATGCTCTACAGTAGTGAGCAGGCTCAAACCTCAGCTTGTGGTACCCCTATCACTGTTGGTTCGACCGCTGAGGTTGTCTCAGGGTTGGCTGTTTGGCAACTCCTACGTTGGTGGGGGATTGAGCAAGCCAAGCAACGTCAAGAGACGACTGACGATGAGCTTGAGCACGAAATTGTCTTTACTCTTCGTCCTCAGTCTCTCATAATGCCACGCTTGTTTAGTAGTAGTGTGGCTGTGGCTTGATTCTCTCGTATTTGTTTTTAGGCCGCCTTCGTACGAAGGCGGTTTTTATTTGACTTAAATTCAAAAATACCTTAGATTTTAACAGGAAGTGAGTCCTAACTGGGGAGACAGGTCATGTCTTGGTTTAAGAAGCTATTTAAAAAGGATGAGCCCGAGCAAGAGGAGGTGTCAA
>CAYTWP010000031.1:0-7225 GCA_964442155.1 uncultured Candidatus Saccharibacteria bacterium | reverse complement strand
GGAAGAATGTTTACTCCTTCAAAAATTACTGGTCTATCTTCATCGGCATATTTGGCAAGTTCCGCCAGAATTCCTGACCAAAAGCCTTCAGATTGTTTTACCAAATTCTCCCACTGTTCATCATAAGTGGTAGTTGTGTAATACGTGTATTCGTCTTGATCGAGGTAATAATTTACCCATTTCTTGTAGCGCTCATCTTTTGCTAATTCCTCGCGCATATCGTCAACCGATACACAAATACCACCCACCTCTTCAGCTAGTTTTTTAGCTAAATATGATTTTCCGGCTGTTGGTATTCCTGTAATAAATAATCTCCGTTTGTTCATTTATTTGGTGCGGAGGATGTGAGATTCGAACTCACGGACCCGGTTAGGGGTCGACGGTTTAGTAAACCGTTGATTTAAACCACTCATCCAATCCTCCATGTGAGGTCACTTTAAAGCTGGCGGAAGGGGAGGGATTCGAACCCTCGAGAGACTTTTACATCCCTACCTCGTTAGCAGTGAGGCGCTTTCGACCACTCAGCCACCCCTCCGTATTACTGCAACACACCGGCAATTTAGCACATTTTAGAGAAAATAAAAACCGCCGGAGGTCTCCCCCGGCGGTAAATCAACTAGTACCAATTAAGCGATCTGGTTAATCATTTTTTGGATATCATCAACCCGACCCTTGGTATGCTCAATATGTTGCTGAAGTTCTTCTACAGTGCCAGTTAATATCTTATTGATAGCATAAAGACCGTACTTCAAATCCAGAGGAGAAATACAATCTCGACTAAAAGACTCCATCGAGTGAACAAAATTCCCAAGAATCTCTAGCCCATCAGAAGCGATGGGTAAAAAATTACACTGAGTCACTTGTTCCCTTTCTAAGTCATCTTTAACTCGAGTTGCTTTCCAATTCCAGTCGATGTATCCATCATACGACAAGAGGAGAGACCTTCTCTGGTAAAAATAAAGGGTTCGATCATCTTGTTTGTCTTCTCCAGTCTGTCGAGAAAGACTGACACCAACTTCCCAGCAACGAGTGTCGAGGGACAGACCACCGACTTCATTCGGTAATGACCCCACCTGATGAGACCTGCCCAACAACTTCTCCAGAGTTGTGTAACCACGCAGATGCTTAATTTGAGGTTTTACAATCTCAAACATTCTGAGATAAATAATCGCCCAATTAGTGCTATCAATATCTTTCCGATGGACCTTTGGTGGCCCTACTACCACTTGTCTGGCTTCTTTAAAACCCACATAGCCCTCGTTGAATTCGAGGAGTGTACTTACTACTGTTTGTTTAGATCTGTTGGCCGTAGCCATTGTCAAATCTCCTTTTGTTAAAGCCAAACGTGCCGGACTATCCAGCACTTCCGCCCCCACCCTATCAATTAAACTTCTTAAAATCAAGGAAGCCTCCGCGGAGTAAATCACGCGGAGGCTAGTGTTTAGGGGACGTCGGCATAACGACGAGCAAAGTCGGCCGCACCACCAAATAAGGCAAAATGTAGCATCGCCTCGCTCGGTGTTGGCTCGTGACCAAGACGTTGTTCGGCATAGTACATATTAACCTCCCCTAATGCTTCTTGCTCTTGGGCTTTAAGATAAATCTCGAGGCCCGCAGGCGTGGTACGATCTTGAGTTTCTGGTGATGGCATACCCGTGCCCTCCCCGTCAAACCCGATACAAATATCTACTTTGATTTTACCACCAAAACATTAGTGCTATAATCTATCTATTGTGTATAAGTATCTACTCGGTTTAATAGCAATAGCGGTTGTTGGTTTTTTACTCTGGCAATATCAAACACCATTGGTCCAAACGCCAACAATTACAGATCTCAATCAAAATAAAGTAGCACCGGGCACGATTAAAGTTAGTGGCTACAGTGTTAAACAATACACTTGCCCAGCGTGCCTCGCTGGCGCTCAATGCAAAGCTTGCATGGGCGACAATATTGTCATCTCGCAGACTAATGAGCCACTCACCGACTACACCAAATTAACCGACGATGATTTAATTATTTTTACCGATCATCCGGATAAATATAGTATCGGTCAAAAATATACTTTTGAGTTAGTCCTCGAGAGTTACGACAGCCAAGGCCAGCCGATCTATCACCTTAAATAATCTCTACCATGGCCGCCGAGGCGATTATAGAAGAATTAGCGCGGGGTCAGTCGGTTTCGATCATTAATTTAGTTAATTGCTTAATTAGCCAAGCAGCCGAGGTGGGCGCCTCTGATTCCCCATAAAATACGCCATGGCGTATTTTATGGGGAATTTGATTTTGGTTGTATTTTTACTGATTTTGTACTTTTTTATTCAATTAATCTAGCAAAAATCTGAGACATTTGAGGGGCGAGGTGGTCCCAGTCGTAGTTTTGCTTGATGAGAGTGCGGGTATTATTAATTACATTCCAAACTTGTTGTTGGTTGGCCGGATCGCTAACATAGCTAATTTTTTCGGTTAGTTTAGTGGCGTCATCGACGGGTACTAAAAAGCCAGTCTCATTATCTTTCAAAAAATCTGGTATCCCTCCCACTGGCGTAGCAATTACCGGCACGCCCGCCGCCATCGCCTCAAGGAAGGAAATGCCCAGGCCCTCGGAGCGTGAAGGTCGGACAAAGATGCTGGCTTGATTTAACTCTTTTGGTAATTGATGATTAGGCACGTTCCCTAAAAATGTCACTCGTTCACTTAAACCTAATTTTTGAGTTAATTGTTTTAGACTAGCTTCCTCTGGCCCAGTGCCAGCAATATGTAATTTAAAATGAGCTGGCAATTTAGCTAAAGCTTTAATAATAACGTCCACGGCATTTTTGTGAACTAAGCGTGAGGAAGTAAAAATAATTTTTTCGCCTCCATTATCTAGCCGCTCTTGATCGCAGTAAAAAGTTTTTAAATCAATGCCATTGGGAATGACTACCACTGGAGAAGTAGCCCCCATATGTTTAGCCCACTTCGCTAAATATCCAGAAATAGCTTGGACATAGTCAGCCCGAGTAAATATCTGTTTAAACCACCACCAAGCACCAAGTATTTTCATTTTACTCTCTAACGCTTTTAAATCATCCCCCTCTTGTAGTGACAATAAATATGGTATTCCCGGATTAGTTTTTTTAAACGAGGTGGCGGCCAGACCACCATAACTAGCCATCATCGCCCAGATTAACTCCGGTTTACTTTTTTTAGCTAGCCACTTGGCATAAGTAGCTCCCGTTAAAGCTAAAATAAATTTATCAAATTTTGTCCCCCAACCTAGACGGTGAATGGTAATATTCCCCAATTCTTCTTTAATTGATAACTCGCGTCTAAATCGAGCGGTAATTATTTCAAATTGGTACTCGGGCAAACGCTTAATAATCTCCGCCAAAGCAATTTCGGCTCCACCCGTAAGTGGCCAGTAAGCCGTCGTAAAAACAAAAACCCGTCGAGGCATATTATTTACCATCAACTCGCAACATCGAGCGAAGCTCTCCCTCTGGTATCTCTTTAGGATTAGTGGGGGTGGGGGTGGGGGTGGGGGTGGAAGCGGGAGATGATGTCACCTTAACTGATGTTTTAGTCTCAGTTAACACATCATTAAGCGCCGCTCGGAGAGCATCTTTATGTTTACCGGTATCTTTAGACTTAGGCGCAGCACTAGCGAGACTAGATAGAGACACTTTAGCCTCGGGTACCGTGCGCTCAAGTTGTGGTTTAGGAGTAATAGGAGCGGGAGCAGAAACAACCGCTGGTGGTGCTGATTTTACTGGCGCTACTGATGACACCACCGGAGGAATAGAAACTGGTACTGGCTTTGGTTTTGGCAACGGGGCTTGATTAGCTGAGACTGGCATTGAGCGAGGTGCTGCTGATCGTGACTTTGGCACTGACTCTGAGTTGACTTCACTACCACCCTTCTCATCATGAAAGCGACCAATCACCTCCTCGACTTGGACTCGGGGCCTAGAGTAAGTCTGGCGTGACCAGGACACGATCTCGGTTTTAAAATTCTTTTCCGCCGGGACAATTGGCGGCAAAGTGACAGCCGAAAATGGTCGGGAGCCAACTCCGTCAATCATTAAAGTTAAATAAATTTGGGCAAAGCCTAAATTAACCAAATCCTCGGCAGTAAAGACTGGGGCAAAAATCTTTTCTAACAATTCGGCATCCAGCGGGCCAACCCGGAAGGCAATTGTCGTCCCCACGTTACCAAACACCGCACTACTGACTGTCTCCGGCATTTGCTCGACATATTGATGGGCGATCGTTAGAGCCAATTTATATTTACGAGCCTCAGACAAAATATCGGCAAAGGTATCATTAACAAATGATTGAAATTCATCAACGTATAAATAAAATGGTGGTAAGCGCCGGATCTCGCTGTCGCTAACATTGGCTCGCGACATCGCCCCCAGATAAAGCTTGGTGATAAGAAGACTCCCCAACAAGCTGGCATTTTGCTCCCCAATCAAACCCTTAGACAGGTTAATAATCAAGATCTTTCTTTGATCCATCAATTGGCGAATATCAAAATTGGATTTGGTCTGACCGATAATATTGCGGACCAAAGGATTGGAGGTAAATTGACCGATTTTATTTTGAATCGCAGGCACTGCCTCGGCCGCAAACCGCTCGGTGTAACCAGCATACTCTTTAACCCAATAACTTTTAACTGATGGGTCGGTAATATTAGCAATCACTTTATTGCGATAATCCTTCTCAGCCAACATTTTATTAATGCCGAGCATGGTCGATCCCGGATATTCCAGCAAAGCCAAAATGGTATTTTGTAAAATATATTGCATCCGGTCGGAAAAGCTTTCCTCCCCAAACAGTTTTTTAAAGGCGCTCATTAGACCAGACAACACCAAGTGACGTTGATCTTTACCCACATCCTCCATCACATTAAAGGCAATGGGATAGTCTAAATCAAACGGCGCAAAATAAACCACATCTTTGACTCGCTCTTCTGGCACATAATCTAACAGTAGGTCGGCGGTTTTACCGTGCGGATCAATAAAAGCCATACCCTCACCATTTTTAATATCTTGAATAGCTAAATTCTCGAGCAAGGTCGATTTACCCATACCGGTTTTACCGATAATGTACACATGCTTGGCCCGATCCTCGGCCTTAATACCAAAAGTGGTCTTTTTGCCGCGGAAATCCGTCTGGGCAAAATAGTTAATAGGAGCAGACATTTGTCTATAGTATAGCCAGTTTTAGGGTGTGGTGCTAGTGGACGCCTCGAGTGGATAAGCCCCTCTAGTATATTTATTTGACGGATCCCATATCATCCACGAGTTTATACCCAAATCATAAAGAGCTTGTTTTTGAGCCTTAATCATCGCTGGCGTATAATCGGCCCCCAAGTCAAAGTCTTGTAACCACGGCCGGATTTTAGCGACAGTAGAGCTGGCGGCTAAAGTTTTATCAATCGCCCCCTGGGTCGCTAGTTTAATAATCTCATAAGGATGCTCAGCCGGATTAGCAAAACCATTAAACGTCGGTGGGTAATGTGAGGGGTAAATCATCGGGGCTAAATAATCAAAGTGCGGCAATGCCCGTTGCCATACTTGGCCGATACCTAAATCGTCATTATTGGTAGTGGTCATACCAAATAAGTCGGCCGAGATGGGAATCTTAATATCGGACAATTGCTCATCAAGATACTTAAAAAATGCTTCTAAGGCCTCGGGTTTGGTTTGTTCATTAGCCTTGTAAAAGCGATAGCTAATGTCTTGCATATTGCCGTCTGAAGGAAAGCGGATATAGTCAAAATTAAGTTCGTCAAAACCAACCTGCTCCGACAATTTAGCTACCGCCACGGTGTAATCCCACACCTCACGCGAGCCTTGATCTAACCAACTAACACCTTTACGATCCTTCCACACTCCGCCATCACTAGCTCTAATTACTGCTAAGTCGGGACGCGTTTTAGACAAATGACTATCCTGAAAAACAGATATGCGGGCAATGACGTAAATATTTTTATCGTGAAGACGTTTAATTAATTCCTCGATATTAGGAATGCGCCCACTCATACTCTCATATTTAGCTACCGCGGTACTGGTAGCCGTAAAAGAAATGACGCCAGTATAATCTTTAACATCGATTACCACTGCATTAAGCTCGGTTTGATCAATTAAATTAATTAAGGGCTCGCGGATACTAGCCGTGCCCGCCACCCAACTGGTCATATACACCGCTCGGAGTGGCGACGGAGTCGAAAGATGGCGTGGCTTAGATGAAGTGGTAGTAGGGATTAACTTATCGCTATCACCCGAGACATAAGAAGTACTAGGCCAAATTAAACTGCAAATAAAAATCAAACCAATCAAAACCGCCACCACTAACAAGGCTCGACCTAATTTAGATTTAATTACTTTTCGAGTCATGCCGATCCTGCTTGGCCTCTTGATATTTTATTGTGTGAATTAATTGACGATTAGCCACTACCCCAAACAAGACAATTAAAATGCCGGCACCGATTAAAATAAAATCATCGATCGTTCGTGGTAAACCTAAAAAAGGTAGTAAGGCTACGGCGGCCCCTAAAATAGTAATAGCTCGATTGCGCCACAGGGCGCGAGTATTGTCCTCCATACGGCGACTAGTATAACACAGCTTGCGCTACTTGGCCTATATCCCCCGCCCCTAAAATGACCACTAGGTCGCCTGGTCCAGTCGTAGCCTTAATAAAAGCGGTGGCATCGGCCAATTTAGGAGTGTAGTGGATATTCTTTTTTTGTTTGACCAACAAATTGACCAGATCACGACTTGAGATTGATGGGTCCGGCTTTTCTCTCGCAGCGTAAATATCGACAATGGCGATAATGTCGGCAGCGGCAAAACTCTTGGCAAAATCTTTTAATAATAATTTTGTCCGACTATAAAGATGAGGTTGAAAGATGGCAATCAGGCGCCCGGGAGCGATGCCTTTTTGGCGGGCGCGCAAAAACTCCCGCGCGCCCGCCAAGGTGGCTCTAATTTCGGTAGGATGATGAGCATAATCATCGTAGACCAAAGCTCCACTTGCCGTCGCTCCTTTGTACTCAAAGCGGCGCCAGGTGCCCACAAAACCGGCCAACGAGTTTAAAGACGCGACTTGATTAATACCTAAAATCTTAGCGGCTGCTAAAGCGGCCTGGGCATTAGCCACATTGTGCGCCCCCGGCACTTTAAGTTTAGGTTTGGCTTTAGTGCTAGTCCAATCAATTATTTTGCATTTAGCTTTTTTAAT
>CAYTWP010000030.1:0-7360 GCA_964442155.1 uncultured Candidatus Saccharibacteria bacterium | reverse complement strand
GTTGGATTTATACCATTTGAGTATAGTGAGCGGGATGATTTTTTTAAGGGCCTGGTCACAATGCTCGGTTTTGAAATCGTAACCTTTGACGAGGTTATCTTTGGGGCTGATCTTAGTCGAGACTCCCTTGTCCGTTATCTCAATGGTGATCGGCCATTGCGTCCAGAGAGGATGGAGCAGGTGTCTCAACTTCTCGACGGCAAAAAAACCATGCTTCGGAATGCACTCAAGTCTTTGTCCCTGGACACTGGTATCGACTCAATTGAGAAAATGATACCACCGGGGTCAGTAGAGTTGTCCGTTACTCCACCAATACACAAATCCAATGGGACAGTTTCTCATGAAGATGTGTTGCAGGTGGCAGCCAGTCAAATCCAAGCATTGTTGCCACTGGCAAAGGCAATCGAGTCAGATTCCTTTTCTGATGATGAGCGTCGAGAGTTTCGCGATCTCATACCAGATGGGAATCTGTTTTCATTGTCGAATGTACTAAATCGGCTCTGTAGCCGGACAGCCAGAAATCAACATCAGACCGAAGAGGGAGGTGAATAATGGCTAGTCAGGCCAAAAGTACTATCCGGATGCATCAAGGAGCGGCCTTGTGTCACGTTGCTGATCGTTACCCAACACTCGAAGAGTGTGTGATGGAGGCAGTTCAAAACGGAATTGACGCCCTAGCTAAAAATATCGAGGTCAAAATCGATCTTGCACGGATGAGTATCAGTATCACCGACAATGGTGACGGCGTCGGTAGAGAGGACTTTGAGCAAGCTCTGTCCAGTGTTTGCCAGAGTGTGAAAAAGGAGGGTACATTGGGTCGATTTGGTATTGGCTTAATTGCTTTCCTTGGTAAGTGCGACTATTTCCGCTTTATCTCCTGCCCTAAGGGAAAGGCCCAGGGTTATCTCCAGTGGGTTTTTAACTCCGGCGAGATCATTAGCCAAGGGGATTTTCCAGAGATCAAGTGTGATAAATTGACTCAGGTGTACAATCCCCGAATCGTAATGAGTAAGACCAAAAAGGGCGAGAGATTCGAAGTTAATTGGCGGACAGGGATTTTTGTCAACAAGTTCGATCGTAAAAAAATCGTTCGGACAATTTCCCTCGACACTCTTGAGTATGACATCGTCACTCGTTATGGCCATCCAATGCGCCGTCTGGGTACGGTAGTCAAAATCAAGTTGATCCAATCTGACGGTGCGTCTGAAGAGCGACTTGTCCGAGCAAGCACTTGGTCCGGTGTGCCGTTGCCAGAAGAAGTAATTGACGACAAGGATGCTGGTCAAATCACCTTTCGGATCTTTCAGGTCCGTAAGCGCCAACAGAAAAATATAGTTGGTGTTGTGAGTTTAGGTGAGACCGGTAATCCCTATCGTCTACCATTCCGTCAGTTTGCTAAGCAGGCGGTGGAGTGGCTCGATCGGGAAATTGTTGAGGGGTTAAGCTCGGGTCTATTCGAGGGCGAAATTCTCTCAACGGGGGTCAAGTTAAATGCCAATAGGAGGCAATTTAACGAGAGTACCTCATTGGTCGGCCTATGCTCGGTCATTGAGGACTGGTGGAAGAGGGTTGGGAGTAAAGTATATTCCGATGCTCGAGACCAGGTAAAGACTCAACGTTACGAAGAGTTGGCCAAGCGCTCGCTGTCAGTGACCGAAAAGTTGCTTCAGAATAGAGAGCTCGGTGGTATCTTACGAGAGGCTATTAAGCGATTTAAGGTTGGCAGTATTGGCAAGAATCATACCGATATTGCTAAACGAAAAATCGTTGGCCCTGACGATTCGGGAACTGCGGTCCAGGGAAGCAAGCGTCCTGGTGATCGTAGTGGTGAGAGTAACGGAGATCGGGAGTATACTCCACCTAACGAGGAGCGTAAGGAGCAGATACCTCTGGTCGTTATTGGGCCAAGTGGCAATCCTCGTAAGGCGGTCACTAGCAATAGTCTGGGTATCCATATTGCCCATGACGAAATGCCAGGGGTCGATCGTCTCTGGATCTTTGAGCAGGAGAAGGGTCAATTGATCTTCAATATTCGCCATCCGGTTTACGAGGCGGTAGAAGACAATGACAATGCTCAAATGAAGTTGATGGAGCAGGTGCTCTGTCAGGTCCTGGTGATGTATTCGTTTGAGGATCAAGATTGGCGGGCAACGATGGAGTTCTTTCTTGAGCGTTACCATCAATTTATCCCGTTTTTCCTGATGGAAGCGGATAAGCTGGCCGGGCGTGGTCCAGGGCGACGTCGCTCTAACTAGTTTAGTTTGGTTGTTTCTAACTGATCTCTCAGCCAATTTGGTGGGAGATCTTTTTTATACTCGATTTTTAATCTCGGTTGTTAATTTGGTGAGGAGGTCGGGGAGAGAGAGGGCGGACTTGTCGCTAGAGCGGGACTCGAGGGTGAGGGTGCCGGAGTCTTTTTCTTTATCACCAATCACAATAAAGTAAGGGTATTTTTTAGTTTTTACTTCGCGAATCCGTTTGCCTAAAGTATCATCAGCGGGCAACATCTCTACTCTAATATTTTCCATTTTTAATTTAGTCGCTACCTCGTCGGCATAACTTTGATGATCCTCGGCCACTGGTAAAATGGCGACTTGTTTTGGTGAGAGCCAAAGGGGGAAGGCACCGCCGTAGTGCTCAATCAAAAAGGCCATAAATCGCTCATGGGTCGAGAGAGGCGCGCGATGGATTACAAAAACTTCATTATTCTCTTTGCCGTCTTTATCAATATAATTTAGACCAAATCGTTTTTTAGCGATAAAGTCGAGTTGAACGGTGGACATCGTTTCCTCACGACCAATAATCGAAGTAAATTGGACATCAACTTTTGGTCCATAAAAAGCAGCCTCGTTATCAGCTTCTTTAAATGGGACACCTAATTCGACTAATACTTCTCTAATCACGCTTTCGGTGTATTCCCAATTTTCCGGCTCATTAATGTATTTTTCGGTGTGTTTTGGATCCCATTTAGATAATCGGAACCAATAATCCTTAAGACCAAAGATTGTAAAGTAATCGGTAATTAACGCAATAACCGCCTTAAATTCATCTTTGATTTGGTCTTTGCGGCAATAAATATGAGCGTCATTCATATCAAGGCCACGGACGCGCAAAAGTCCGGCCAAAGTCCCGGAAAGTTCATTGCGATAAACCATACCGTATTCAGCCAAGCGGAGTGGTAACTCACGATAACTGTGAGGTTGGTGTAAGTAAATACGATGATGATGGGGACAATTCATTGCCCTTAGATAATAAGTACCGTCATCCATCTCCATCGCCGGGTACATATCTTTTTCGTAATAGGGGAGATGGCCCGAAGTTAAAAACAATTCCTTTTTGGCAATATGAGGAGTGCTTACGCGCAAGTAACCGGCGGCTGATTCCTTTTCTTTAGCTAAATTTTCCACCTCATCACGGATAATGGTGCCGTTGGGTAGCCACATCGCAAGACCTTTGCCCACCATCTCATCGATAAAAAAGAGATCCATTTCTTTGCCTAATTTACGGTGATCCCTTTTTTCCGCCTCCTCGCGCATGGTTAAGTAATCAGCCAATTCTTGTTTAGAGTTAAAAGCGAGGCCGTAAATACGGGTGAGCATTTTGTTTTTTTCATCACCACGCCAGTAAGCGCCGGCCAAGCGCTCTAGTTTAAAGCTCTCTGGATCAATAGCGCTTAAATTATCACTATGGCCACCACGGCACAGATCGGTAAATCCACCAGAAGTATATAGACTAATTGGTTCGCCCTTACCTTCAATCTCTTCAATCAATTCTTGTTTGTAGGAATTGTCAGCGAAAGTTTTTTTGGCCTCACTAGCACTCACTTCTTGACCGTTAAATTCTGTCCAAGCAGGTAGTAACTCTCGCATTTTAGCCTCTAGCTTGGTCAAATCGGCTTCTTTTAAATTATCAAAGTCATAATAAAAACCATTATCAATCGCCGGGCCGATTGAGGGCAAAGCCTCGGGGTAGAACTCTTTGACTGCCGCCGCGAGTAAGTGGGCGAGGGAGTGTCGTTGCTTGGTTAAGTTGTCGTCCATAAAAGCCATTCTATCAGAGCTCCTTCATTTGGTCGACTACGATTGACGGTTCGCCATTGCGCAGGGACAGTCGGCCTTTGACGGCGACGCATTTTTCCGGCAGACACAGCTCGCGATTAGCGGCTAAAATTTTACTAAACACCACCATCTCAATACTATCGGTGTAGTCGGTGAGACGGACAAAAGCCATCTTATCCCCTTTTTTGGTTATAATTTCCTTCACTTCCTCGATCAAGCCGGCGGCCACGATCATGGCGCCATCTTTTTCAGCTTTGGCCTTTTTAATATTATTTTGATTGTCTTTAAATTTATCTTTAAAGCGATCAAGCGGGTGACCACTAACGTAGAGACCGAGCAAATCCTTTTCCCACGCTAAGCGATCAACGTCACTCACCTCCATGGTGGCAATAAAACGCAGCGCCGGGATGCTGGTAGTGTCGGCCATACCGCCAAACAGTGACCCCTGATCCACCGAGCCTTGGCTCTTCTCGCGGTGATACTCCAAAGCGGAGTCTAAATTAGCGAGCAGTGTACCCCGCGTCTCGCTTAAACTATCTAGGGCGCCAGCTTTGATCAGCGACTCGAGCGACTTTTTATTTAAATTTTTATGAGTGACACGATCAAGAAAATTTTGATAAGAAGTGTAAGGGCCACGGGCTTTGCGCTCCTCGACAATAAATTTAGCAATCTCCTCGCCTAAGTTTTTAATCGAGTAGAGACCAAATCTAATTTTATCCTTCTCGCCATCTTTACCTTTAATCGCCGCAAATGGCCCAAAACTCTCATTAACATCCGGTGGCAAGACTGGTATGTCCATCCGCTTACACTCATGGATCATAATCGCCACGGTCTCAATGTCGCCACTTTCCGCCGAGAGGACGGCCGTCATATACTCGGCGGGGTAATTAGCCTTCATGTACGCGGTTTGGTAAGCGACGCGTCCGTAGGAGACCGAGTGGGCTTTGTTAAAACCGTAAGCGGCAAAGGGCTCAATCCAAGTCCAAATCTCGGTGGCCTTTTTCTCGCTCCACTTACTGGTCTCGATACAGCCTTTAATAGACTTTTCTTTTTGGGCGGCCATTTCGGCCGGGATTTTTTTACCCACCGCTTTACGGAATTTGTCGACCTCACCCCAAGTGTAGCCGGCCAAATTGTGGGCCATCATCAACAAGTCGTCTTGGTATACCAGCACGCCGTAAGTCGTTTTTAAAATTTGCTCTAGCGCCGGATCAGGGTGAGTAATTAAATGCGGATTAAATTTACGGGCAATAAAGTCGGGGATAAATTGCATTGGTCCCGGGCGATACAAAGCGACCATGGCGTTAATGTCATCAATCCGGGATGGGCGCAACTCTTTAAGCCAACGCGTCATCCCGGCGCCGTTTAATTGGAAGAGACCTTCAGTCTCACCGCGCGCTAACATCGCAAATGTTTTTTGATCATCTACTGGGACAGTGTCGATGTCTACTAATTGCCCGGTGGTTTTTTTAACTAATTTAATGGCATCGGCTAAAATGGCTAAGTTGCGGAGGCCTAAAAAATCAAATTTAGTTAAGCCGACGCCATCCTCGCCCACGGTGTACATGTCGTATTGGGTAATAATATTTTTACCTTTAGGGTCAAACTGGAGCGGGGAGTAGTCCGTTAAATCACCGGGCGCAATGACCACGCCGGCGGCATGCACCGAGATGTGGCGGGCACTACCCTCGATCTTTTTAGCCATGTCGATAATTTGCTTAACATCGGCATTGCTCTCATGTAATTTTTTTAATTCCGGCTCCACCTCCATTGCTTTGTTAATCGTCATGGGGAAGCCTTGGGAGCCAAGCGGGATTAAGCGCGAGATTTGATCACCTAAGTCGTAGGGGTGGCCCAGGGCTCGCGCGACGTCGCGCACCGAGCCGCGGGCCATCATGGTACCAAAGGTCCCAATCTGCGCTACTTTATCGGCGCCGTATTTTTGCTTGGCATACTCAATGATCTCGTCGCGACGATTATCGGCAAAGTCCATATCGATATCGGGTGCCGAGGGGCGCTCGGGGTTGAGGAAGCGCTCAAAGGGGATATTGTAAGCCAACGGATCAATTTTAGTAATATCTAAAGCATAAGTGGTGAGAGAGCCCGCCACCGAGCCGCGGATGGCGTAGTAAATGTCTAATTTGCGAGCATGGCTGATCAAGTCCTCCACGGTGAGGAAGTAGGCGGCATAACCTTTCATCTTAATAATATCGAGCTCGTAAGCTAAGCGTTTTTGGGCCTCCTCACTCTCGGCTAAGCCACGTTTAGCTAAACCAGCATAAGCTAATTTAGAGAGCAAAGAGTCGGCGGTCTCACCCTCGGGGATAGGGAAGTGAGGGAAAACAAATTTACCAATCGTTAATTCCAACTCGCAACGCTCAGCAATTTTTAACGTATTTTCAATTGCGTCAGGAGTGTCTTTAAAATACTCTTTTGCCGTCTCGGGCGAGATAAACGAGAAGTCCTCGTCTTTATTGCTAAAGCGTTTAGTCTCGTCAAAACTTTGAGTTTGGATGGCTACTAAGGTGTCGTGAGCGGCGGCATCCTCGGGGTATAAATAGTGCGAGTCATAAGTGGCCACCAACGGTATGTCTAATTCTCTAGCTAGTTTAATAGTAGCCTCCTTTAGCTCGAGTTGCCGCTCGAGCTTGGGGTGATGCATGATCTCTAAATAATAATTATCGACACCAAAAATCTCTTGATGCTCGCGGATCACCAATTTAGCCTGCTCTAAATTGCGCGCCCACAGCGCTTTAGAAAACTCGCTCCCCATACAGCCCGAGAGACAAATTAAACCGTCACTGTGCTTTTTAAGTAACTCCTTGTCCATCCGCGGTTTGTAGTAGTAGCCCTCCAAGTGAGCGGCGGTCACCAACTTGAGCAAGTTGCGATAGCCGGTCATATTTTTAGCAAGCAAGGTTAAGTGATAACGTTTAGAGTCGATGCCGGGCTCTTTGTCTAAACGCGAGCGGGTGGCGATGTAAGCCTCTACGCCAATAATTGGTTTGATCCCCGCCGCTTTGCAGGCTTTGTAAAAATCGATCGCGCCGTACATCGTGCCGTGGTCGGTGAGGGCCAGCGCCGGCATCCCAAACTCTTTAGCTTTATCCACCAACTCATCGATCTTAGACAAGCCATCCAAGAGCGAGTAGTGGCTGTGAGTGTGGAGATGCACAAATGACATAGCAAGATTATAGCAAAAATTATTCCAATCCAATTTAGTTGCTTTTTAAGAAAGATATAATATAATAGCAGTCAGAAAAGAACAGGCACTAAGCTTTGGATTTACAACCAAAAACCGG
>CAYTWP010000029.1:0-7605 GCA_964442155.1 uncultured Candidatus Saccharibacteria bacterium | reverse complement strand
GGGACGCTCATGGAGCGTTTTTTATTTTTTTTTGTCCCTGGTCAATTAAGAGAGCACTCCCAGACCGCTCTAACATTCCCTACTCCAAGCTACTCCGTCACCTGATCCTAAAGCGGCTTTAGGTGGGGGGGACATTACGATTGTTAATGACTCGGCACTACTACCCGACAGTGGCCCACTTGGGACCATTGCTGATATTGCCGAGATCCCACCCTCCGATCAAATTAGTATTTATGTTGTGCGTAAAGGTGATACCATCTCGGATATTGCCAAAATGTTTAATGTCTCGGCTAATACCATTATCTGGGGTAATGATTTAGTCAAAGGGGCGGCGCTTAAAGAGGGTCAAGTACTGACCATTTTGCCGATCTCGGGTATCCGTTATACCGTCAAAAAAGGTGACACTCTCGCTTCGGTTGCTAAAAAGTATAAAGGTGATGCTGAAGAAATTGCTCAATTTAACGGTTTAGATCACGGGGCTGCTTTAGCGGTGGGTCAGATGGTTATTGTGCCGGACGGTGAGATGACGACTACTATAGTAACCAAAACTCCAACGGTTGGTTCGGTCGGTAGTAAATTGACTACTTTTATTGGTTCGCTAATGCGGCCAATTACTGGTGGACGCAAAACTCAAGGGATACATGGTTTTAATGGAGTAGATTTATCTAGTACTTATGGGGCTGATGTTTTTGCTTCTTCGGCCGGTACGGTGATCATCGCTCGTAATGGTGGTTGGAATGGTGGTTATGGTAGTTATGTGGTGGTGGATCATGGTAATGGGGTCCAAACTTTGTATGCCCACTTAAGTAGGGTTGTAGTGGCACAAGGCGGGCGGGTCACTCAAGGCCAAGTGATTGGCGCCCTCGGCAATAGTGGCAAATCAACCGGCCCCCACCTCCACTTTGAAGTCCGCGGCGCCAAAAACCCGTTTTAAATTTTAAATAAAATTAAAGTAGTAATGATAGTGCACTAGTGGTGAGTGAGCGCCAGAGGCCGAGGTGGTCGCGATTGAGGCGGCGGAGCTCGGAAGTTAATTGTTTGTGACGACGCGAGTCACGGGTGTAGGGTAAGCGGTGCATTATCTTCCAATCGATTTGCTCGTTTAATTTGTTAAGCTCGTCTTGCAAGGCTGATTTAAATTGTTGTTTACTCATGTTAGTTTTTTATTTTTAGTTTTTAAATTTATAACTGACGGATGATAGTGGTAACGACGGCGGCGATGTTTAAGCTATGTTCGGGGTAAATATTCTTAAAGTTGCTATTAGCCGGCTCTAAATATTTTTGACCATTTTTTTCTTTTAAATACTTCATCGTCCAACCGCCGTCCACCTCGGCAATGACTATATCTCCCAACTTAGCCTTTTTATTTTTATCGGCCAGGACCAAGTCGCCGTCGTAAATGCCGGCCTCCATCATGGAGTCCCCTTTAACTGTGAGGAGGTAAGAGTGCTCGCGATCCTCCACTAACATCTCATCTAAACTAATGGTGTCTAAGTCGACGGCCTCGGCGGTGGTCGGTATCCCCGCCTCGACGACACCGACTAACTTTAATGAGCCAAATAAATTACCGGGGATTAAGTGGCCAGTCCGATCCTTAGTCACCACGCCCTCGTCTAACATTTTTTGAATTAATTTATAAACGGCGTTTTTAGATTTAAAACCGACAATGTGCATAATCTCACTGTAGCTCGGTAAGCGACGATGGCGGCCATAAAATTGGCTAATCTTTTGTTTATAGTCCTCATAACTCATGTAATATAGTATAAGTGAACGTCCGTTCACTAGTCAATACTCTACCTGTGGATAAACAAAAAGCACCTCGGTCTCCAGGGGAGAACGAGGTGCGGACTAAGAGTGTAACTAACTAGCTTTTCCGAGTGATTTGAGTGAGAGACGGTCTTGTAAGATCTCCATCATCTCCTCATAACGCGCCAGCATTTTCTCGAGGGCCTTTATTTCTAAACCAACTTCCTCGAGACGAGCTTGGAGAATGTTGCGATTTTCGTCGTAAGCCACGTATCCCAGGAGAATTGTTGCCAAGTCACTCTGATCGTCCTCAAGATCCTTGATTTTTTTATCAAGTTGATCCAAAGATCGTCTCAGTGCTGACCTGGTTTTTTGCTCGGTCTCTAGTGGTATCCCTGATTTCATTTTGTACCCCTTCGAGTTTGTAACCTAGTTGTGAAGATCTGTGCGCCTCTCTTGTTATACCATTAACTAATCACTTTGCAATAAAGACTAGTTGTGATAGTAATGAGGGTGGAAAGGAGAACCTTCTCATGATGAGAATAATTTGCCCTAAGGTAATGCCCCGGACGGAAATTGATCGGGATGTCCCAGTCTTTTTTATCGCCGGGCCGGTACTTGGTGGTGGTGACTGGCAGGCCGAGATGTGTCGTATATTTCATCGTTTGATCGGTGACAAAGAATTTTACATTGCCTGTCCATGTCGCTGGACGTCCGACCATTCCCTATCAGAACATTTTGTTCCTGGCTCGACAGATCAATTTTCGAGCCAGACTTTTTGGGAACGACATTGGCTAGATCGCGCTGGCAAGTATTTAGGTAAGCGTGGTTGCGTCTTGTTTTGGCTGGCCGAAGAGAGTCGAGAACATCCTCGTCTTGATGACCAACCTTATGCTCGTGACACTTATAGTGAACTCGGTGAGTGGCGCGGGCGGATGATGTGTACATTGGGTACACGAGCGGTGGTGGGTGCAGAGCCTAACTTTCCGGGTTTGTCAGTGATCCAAAAAAACTTTGACTCCGCTTTGCAGCTACCAAAGTTTCCAATTTACTCCACAATGGAGGAGACGGCTCAAGCGGCCATCAACGTTGCTCTCCGCCAGCAACTCAAATAGTCTGGTGAAACTACAGTATAGTGTCCGCTCCCTTACCTGAGGGGGCGGTTTTTTGTTGATAAATAAGGTGTGAAACAATAAACCGCCTCGTATTGCTACGAGGCGGCGGTATAACGCAAACGCGGTTAATCCATCAAACCAGAGTGGGCACAGGGCCGATTTTCAAAATCGAATCGACGAGGTTGAAAAAATGGCTCTACTTCTGGCATCGGTATTCCTATTCTTTGGGTTGATGGTTCGCTGCTTTCGGTTGGAGTCAGCTCGACAACGGCGGGCAAAGGTAGACCTTTGTGGCTTGGCGGTCTGGCTCCATTTTTCCCATTATCCATCCAGTCTTGCCATCCAATATTGGCCAGGAAATCTTGAGCTGATGGAAATGATCCATTAAAATCTTCCATCACGTGCCACTGGCCAATCTCTCGGACCGAAACTTTTCGACCGTCAGAATTAGTAATCACCGAACCAAAAATCTTTTCCAGTATTGTGGTGACAAACCAACTGTTGTGAGTCAAAAATCGGTGACGTAGGTCAGACATCGATGCCTTGCTGGAATCCAACAACTCGTGGATTGGCAAGTAATCTTCTGGCTTGCCTCCGAAGTGTTTAACACTACTTTCGGCATGAATCCATGGACTACCCATGTTTTGTTCCTCCAATGTTGTGTGTCCAAAAATCTAGCTTACTTATAACAAAATGTTCTTCCTTGTGTCAATTAAGCTCTCTTGGGGCGATACTGCAACGCTTCGAGCAAATGCGCTTCGGCGATGTCGTCGATGTCGGCGAGATCGGCGATGGTGCGAGCCAGTTTAATCACCCGGTGGAAGGCGCGGGCCGATAAGTTTAAACGTCGCGCAGCATCTTCTAATAAAGTGGCGGCGCTGTCGGTCAGTGGCGCAAAGCGTTTTAATTCTTTAACCGTCATCTCACTGTTGGTGGTAATATTTTTACCGGCGGTATTAAATCTTTTAGTCTGGCGTTTGCGGGCGGCCACCACCCGCTCACGAACGTGGACTGATGACTCCTCACTCCCCTCACCGCGCAGTGACGCCGGATCCACCGCGCCCACCTCCAACCACAAATCAATCCGATCAATAATTGGTCCAGACAGTTTACGATCATAACGATCCAGTGCCTGTGGGGTGCAAATGCACTCGCGCACTTTATTGCCCCGATGACCACAGGGGCACGGATTCATTGACGCCACTAAAGTAAAACTAGCCGGGAAAGTCATTGAGCCTTTAGAGCGACTGATGGAAACGATGCGATCCTCGAGTGGCTGACGGAGCGCTTCCAAAACTCTTTTTTCAAACTCAGGGAACTCGTCTAAAAATAAAACGCCGCGATGCGCTAAAGTAATCTCGCCCGGTTTAGGCCAAGCACCACCACCCACCAGTGAGACATAACTAGCGGTGTGATGCGGCGAGCGGAAGGGGGCTTGAGTTAAATAATGGCCATCGAGGGCACCGGAGGCCGAGTGGATGCCAGTGGTCTCGATAATCTCATCAAAGGAGAGTGGTGGTAAGAGACTGGCAAAAGCCCGGGCCAACATGGTTTTACCAGTACCCGGTGGGCCAAACATTGCCACATTGTGACCACCAGCGGCGGCAATCTCTAGCCCACGTTTGGCGGTGTGTTGACCGCGAATGTCGGCTAAATCATAAAGCGCAATATTGTCATCGACTACAATTTCTGTCGGCGTGGCCGGAGTCAAAAAAAGCTTGTCGCTCTCCCCTTTTTTGGCCGGGGCTAAATGATTAACAATCTCGGCTAAATTTTTTACTGGGTAAATAGTGATGCCTCGGACCAGCGCCGCCTCGGTGGCATTAGTTGTTGGTAAATAGACCTCGGTAAAGCCGACATCGCGGGCTTTTTTAACTAACACTAAAGTGCCGGTAATTGGGCGCAAATCGCCAGACAAACCCAACTCGCCTAAAAATAATTTACCTTCCGGATTGAAACGCAACACATCGCTGGCCGCTAAAGTAGCCAAAGCAATAGCCAAGTCAAAAGCCGAGCCCTCTTTTTTAATGTCAGCCGGGGCGAGTGAAACGATTATTTTACGATTACCTTTATGCGGCGGAGGGAATCCGGAGTTTTTAATCGCGGCGCTAATCCGATCGCGCGCCTCCTCCACCGCTTTGTCGGGTAGGCCCACAATATTAAACGAGTGTAAGCCGCGGGAGACATCCACCTCCACATCGATAATATCTGATTTAAGTCCCGATAATTGCGCGGCGTGGACCGTAGCGATCATAGCGGGTAGTAGCGACTAGGAGTCGCGGTGCTCAATACAAGTGGCTGCGGAAGGGTTGGCCTCTAAACGCTCAGCCTCGATCTCCTGACCACAAATTTTACAAATGCCGTAAGTACCCGCCTCAATTTTAGCTAAAGCGGCTTTAACTTGATTTAATTCTTCTTTGAGTTGATCTTCACCAGCGGACTCCTCACCTTGCTCTTCTAAGCGATCAGCAATCTCATCGCGGAATGCCGCTTCACCCTCCTCGGCTTGGCCTAACTCAGTGATCTCGGCCTCTAAGCGCTTTTGCTCCGCCTCTAATTTTTGTTGATATTTAGTGGTATCCATACATTTACTCTACCACAGGCAAACGGGCTAAGGCCACTACTTTCTCCAAGGTCGCTGGTGAGATGGTAATGACCAAAGTCTGATTATCAATAAAAGCGTAGAGTAATTGTGATTGGCCATCCGCGCCGACAATTGCTCGGGCATCAATATTTTTAATTAATAAATCAGTAAATTTACCGGTGGCCAGCGCAGTGACACTCGCCTCAGGGAAATAAGACTTGATTAAGGGGGTTAAAATAGTGGGCCCCCCGGCCAACAATTGGGCGGCAATATTCTCGTACGAGTTAATCGAGATCATGATAAATGGCTCCGGTCCGGCGGCGGTATGATAAAGTCCCAACAACCAGTTATTATTTAAAAAGCGGATAAACGGTCGGGGTAAAGTAATACCCATTACCTCATTAGTCTCGCGGAGGCCAAGGACCGCCTTCGCTTCCAAAGTTTCGCCATTCTCGTCCACCTCGGCAATCACTTTAGTAAAATAGAGACCGGTGGTGCTGTTAATTGGTCCACCCGCAAGGACGGCCCCGCCCACTTTAGCCAGTAAGGCCTCGTTCGTCTCGCTGGTTGTCGCCAGCTCATATTGAGCGTCGGTGGGGAGCATTAATTTAACCGCCACTTGTGGGGTGGTGGTCGTTGAGGCTGTTGGGCTTAATTTAAACACATAAGCGATCACTAACCCGCCGCCGGCCAAGAGCACTAAAGTTAAAGCAATCACCGCGATAGTGGTATAGGCTTTATGCTCCACTTGTTTAGCACTTTGGCGTCGGAGGGCTTGAGCCTCGAGCGCAATCTTAGCCATCGACAGTTTACGACTCCCGGCGGCGTCCTGGACATCGGTTTTTAAAGTGCGGACCGAGCTTAAACTGACGCGGGGCTCGCCCCGTAATTGCTCGGTTAAAGTGGCCGCCTCGCGCCCCTTGGACATCCGAGCTTGTTTAGCGGCCTCCTCCTCTTTGGCATCAGCGATGGCCGCCTCGCGCACTTTAGCCTCGGCGGCGGCCGTCTCGGCGGCTTGTTTTTTGGCTTGCTCGTCGTGGATTTTTTGGGCTAATTTTTTCTCGGCTTCCAACCTTTCCGTCTCGACACGTTTACTCCGGCGGGTTGAGCCCTCCATCGCTAAAATGGCCTGCTCGCGCCGCTTAGCTAAAGTATCTTGATCTGGTACCGGTTTATCATCGGCCATTTGATTTAAATTTTGATTTGCGCTTTAAGGGCGTCGAGTTTAGCTTGGAGCGTCTCCTCCTCATCCAATAATTTTTGGTAGCTCGCGGTTTGAGCGGCGATTTTACCGTCAATGACGTCAATCTCGGCTTGCAACTTCCACTTTTGGTCCTCTAAACTACGGCGTTTGTCCTCGACTACTCGGCGACTCTCCTCGACTTTATGTTTTTCGGCCGGCAAACCAGTCTCACTCTCGGTTTTTTCTAATCCAGCTTCCTCGGCCTCCACCCTCGTCTCCTCGTCGGTAATTGGCGCCATTTTTTGCTTAACGACTGTCTTTTCATCATCCAATTTAATCCACAATAATTCTAATTGCTCTTTGTCTTTAGCTAGTACGGTCAAGCGTTGTTCAATCCCCTCGCTCTCCGCTTTGGCTTCTCGCACGTGCTCGGCCTGTTCGATTTTAGCGGCGCGCTCTGGGCCGGCCAACGCCTTTTTAGCCTCGGCTAATTTATCGGCCACACTTTCGATTTTTACTTCTGTGACCACTGGTGGCGGTACAATTACCGGTTCAGTCACCGGCTCACTATAATTCGGCACACTAATCGGATTAGTATTATTAGTCTCATCCATAATCCATTTATTATAGCAAAAAATCCGCCAGCTGGCGGATAATTATTTATTGCTCGCTAAATTAAGCAATAACAAAACTCGCTCGCGGGACATAAATGGACGATTACCTTTAACTTTTTCGATCGCTATTTCTTGAGGGGGCCATGCAGGTCCTTGGCCGCGCTCGGCCTCACTGGCGGTTAATTGGCGCTCACCAACTGGTCCATCCACCTCGGCTTGGTAGCAAGCGATCGCGTTTTTACGGGGCTCGACGGTAAAGTACTCAATAATCTCGCCCAGTTCTTTGATATTTTTAATTTCACAGCCAACCTCTTCTCTCACCTCGCGGCGGAGGCCCTCTTCCAAAGTCTCACCTTCTTCTAC
>CAYTWP010000028.1:0-7606 GCA_964442155.1 uncultured Candidatus Saccharibacteria bacterium | reverse complement strand
AACAGTTGTCTCCCAATCCGCCGCGCACATGTAGTAGTGGGTATTTCATGCCGTTGAATTCAACGGCAGTTTTTGCCATCTCGACTACGCCGCCTCCGAAGGAACTATTTGTGATTTGTAATTTCGCCGTACCTGTTTTTCGATAATAAAGATGAGAAGATTGGCCGGGGTTACTCTTACTGCGTTTCCGAATGCCCCAAATTGTGAATTCACCCCCACTCCTTATTGTTGTTACTTCCGAATGGTTTTCTGCGACACTACATATCATATCCGTCTCCTTTCTGGAGGTTGTTCTCCTCTACGATTATAACAAATTTAGGTCTAAAAGTCAAGTACCTAAGATAGGCGGGGATAAAGTGCTAAAAATATGGCTAAGAATGAATTTGGTGGCAGAATTTAAAGGAGTATAATTAGGGTAGGTTGTTTGCGGGCAATATCTAGATCATATAAAAATTTCAGGGAGCCACTAGATAATAATTACTTTGGTACTTGTTTGCGGGCACCCACCTAGCTTTAGCTAGGTATCAGTCCCAAACAACCTACATTTACCCCGCCCCCCGAAAGGAGGGCGGGGTTTTTGTTATCTGATATAATAAGTTAGTGCAATCAAATTTAACATTAGCTTGGTTGGGAGTAATCGGTTTGGCAGTTGTCGTGACTGGTAATGCATTGGCTTATCGTTTTGCCTGGTACTGGCGCTTTGGATGGCTTGATTTGGCCATGCATCTAGTGGGTGGTTTAGCAGTTGGCTTATTAATTATCAGTTTAACCACTTTAGGTCAAAGCGGATCCTGGCAAGTGTGGTTGGGGGCGATCGTCGCCGCGCTTTTGGCTGGTATTTTATGGGAGCTGGCTCAATATTATGGCTACGTTTTTGGTTGGCAGGCCTTTAATGCCCTCCAATTGGGTTGGTCTGATACTTTAGGAGACTTGACGAGCGATGCTCTTGGCGGATTCTTAGCTTGGCTCACGTGGTATCGTTTTAATTATTATGGAGCAAAAAATTAAACTTACTTTTTGTGGTGGCACCGGGACGGTCACCGGCGCTAATTTTTTGGTGGAGATTGCTGGTGAGACACCAGTCCGCTTTTTAGTCGATTGCGGCCTCTTCCAGGGTGATAAATCTGATGATGCTAAAAATTTTGAAGCCTTTCCTTATGATCCGGCCACTATTGATGCCTTGATTATTACTCACGCTCACTTAGATCACATTGGCCGTGTGCCGCGCTTGGTTAAAGAGGGCTTTCAAGGTCCGATTTATTCCACCGGAGCGACTAAAGAGATTGCGGCCTTGTCGCTCGATGACACCGCTTCGCTCTTATCTCGCCATCATAATGATGATGATAAAAAAGCGGCCGAGCCGCTGTATAAATTAGAGGATGTCGCTCAAGCCCTTAGTCAGTGGCAAACGGTCGACTATCACCAGCCGTTTACATTAGGGCCGCTGGACATCGTCTTCCGCGACGCCGGACATATTTTAGGCTCGGCGATGGCGGAGTGTACTAGGGGGAATAAAAAACTAGTCTTTACCGGCGACTTAGGTAATTCACCCTCGCCCTTACTTAAGGATACCGAGGTGATTAAAGATGCTACTTATGTGGTGATGGAGAGTGTTTATGGTGATCGCGACCACGAGGATCGCTCGCGCCGGGCCGAGCAATTTGAGGATGTGATTGAGGACACGTTGCGGCGCGATGGTACCTTGTTAATCCCGGTCTTTTCCATCGAGCGGGCCCAAGAGATTATGTTTGAGATTGAGCAAATGATGGAGGCCTCACGGATCCCGCTGGTACCGGTGTTTATTGACTCACCACTCGCTATCCGAGTGACTGATGTTTATAAAAAATATAAAGATAATTTAAACGACAAAGCTAAAGGTGGTGGTTTGGCGGGTGATGGCATTTTCCGCTTCCCGCAACTCCATTTGACACTCTCGACCGAGGAGTCGAAAGCCATTTTGCGAGCCAATCCGCGTAAGATTATTATGGCTGGCTCGGGGATGTCCACCGGCGGGCGCATTTTGCATCATGAAAAGAATTATTTGGATGATCCGCGCAATACTTTGCTCTTAGTGGGCTACCAGGGAGTGGGGACATTTGGGCGCATCCTCCAAGATGGCGCTAAAACGGTCCGGATTTTAGGCGAGGAGGTTAATGTCCAGGCTAAAATTGCCAGTATTTTTGGTTACTCTGGCCACAAAGATGGCTCTGGCCTGCTTAATTTTGTCCGTGGTACCAGCGACACGGTTAAAAAAGTGTTTGTGGTGATGGGTGAGCCTAAGTCGGCCTTGTTTTTAGTCCAGCGCATCCGGGATTACTTGGGTGTAGAGGCGACAGCGCCTGCGGCCGGTGAGTCCACAGAGTTGATGCTCTAACTCTCGCTTAGCGTGTTACAATAATGACAGTATGGAAGAAGATCTGATTGAAAAACATAATCATCGTCGCTTAAAATTGGCCATTTCGGGCGCAGCCGAGACGGGACATTGTGGTGAGGGAGCGATGGAGTTGGCTAAAGAGTTGGGGCGCGAGATTGTCCGCCAAGATGGGATTTTAATCTCTGGCGCGACGACCGGCTTCCCCCTCTGGGCCTGTATCGGCGCTAAAGAAGCGGGTGGCATCTCGATCGGTCTCTCGCCAGCTTACTCCGAGCATGAGCACGTTGATTATTACAAATTACCGCTAGAGTACTTGGACTTGATCATTTATACTGGGTTTGGTTACTCTGGTCGCGATTTGTTAATGACCCGGACGTCAGATGCTATTTTTTTGGGTTGTGGGCGCGTCGGGACTATCCACGAGTTTACGATTGCCTTTGAGGATCAAAAACCGATTGGTGTCTTGGAGGGACCATGGAAGACTCATGAGGTAATCCAAGATATTATGGACAAAGGTAATCGTCATAGCGATTTGGTGTTATTTGATAAGGATCCTAAAAAGTTGGTCGAGCGGGTAATCGAGTTGGTCAAAAAAACTAAAATCAAATGACGCGGCGATTAGCCATTTTAATACTGACGGCCATTGTAATCGGGATACCGCTTTTTTCCCTGACTCGTGGAACGCTTTTAGATCAGGAGCCAACAACAGCGGTGGCAGCTACTTTGTCACCAACCGAGCAGCTAATTGAAAGTTTGTGGGCTCAAGTCCGGATTTTGCAGGCGATTTTAGCTGAGTTGCTCCGGGTCCGGGGTTTAACCGTAGCACCAGCAGTGCCTATTGCCCCAACAGTTGGTGTGCCGGTGGCGGGTACGCCTGTCAGTCCGCTGCCAGTTGGTCCTTGTCCCGCTTTAATTACTCGGTACTTATTGGTGGGCTCGGCTGATGCGATGACCGGGTTTGAGGTCACCAAACTCCAACAATTTTTAACTAGACAAGGGGTGTACACTGGGCCGGTTACTGGGTATTTTGGTCCACTAACAGAAGCGGGGTTAAAGCGTTTTCAAATTAATCAATTACTAGTTACCACCGGTACAGCCGCGACGACTGGCTTTGGCGCCACTTGGCCTAAAACCAGGGAGCGGATTAATGTTCTAAATTGCGGGACGGTACCTGTTGCCACAGGGCAGACAGTAGTTGGTAGTGCTATATCTGGTGGTGGAGCTACGGGTCAATCAACTATCGGTACTCAAACAATCACCTTGCCGCCGATAATTATTCCACCCACTGGCGGTGGTGAACCTCCAACTCTCGGCGACGTTTGTCCTAATTTAACTGGGGCGCAATTAGCAGTTCCTAGTGGTTATGTCTTAAGTGGTGGTAATTGTATTATCCCACCACCCACCGTTACCGATATTTGCCCCAATCTCTCGGGGGTGCAAACAACAATTCCCAGTGGTTATATTTTAATCTCGTCTGGTAACTGTGTTACCACGCCTCCACCAACTGGTGGCGGTGGAGGCGGCCTATTATCTCACTTAACTGATCCGGACTCCGGCTGGACTGAGTTTAATCTACCATCCAATAATAAAATTATTTATGTTAGTCAGACAGACGGTAATGATAGTTGTAATGGTTTAAGTTCTACTCTTTTTGCTGCGGGCAACACCGTTAATTGCCCTAAAAGGACTTTGGTTGGCGCTAAAAATACTTTACCCATGGATCAACCAGGCTGGCTCCTGCTTAAAAGAGGTGATAGTTGGCCAACGGAAAGTTTGGGAATTGAGCATTTTACTTCCGGCACAAATAGCGAGGTACGTCTAATTGCTAGTTATGGAGCCAGTGGGGCCAGACCGGTCATTAACTCGATTAATATGCCTAAAAATGCTCCAGTTAACACCTGGGATGCCAAGAACAATGTTGCTTTTGTTGGACTACATATTAAGCGTCAAAACGATAGTAATGCTCAAGGTTTACGCTGGGTCGGTTCCGGTAAAAATATTTTAGTCGAGGATTGTTATATCGAAAAAGGAATTGTTTTCCAAAAACCAAGTGGCTGGCCTCTAGATAATATTAAAATCAGACGCAATGTCATTGTTGATAATATTGCCCCTAGTGGTAATTTGCATAATGGTATCTTTATGGAAGGGGCTAATGGTATCTTAATTGAGGAAAATATATTAGATCGCAATGGTTATGACACCACCGACTTTAAAATTTTGCAAAGTGACACTGTCATTCCTTACAACTTATACATTCAAAATACTAATCGCAATGTGGTGGTGCGGGGTAATATCTCGATGCGTAGTGCCTCAAGTGGGGTCCAAATGCGCGCCGGGGGTTTACTAGATAATAATTTATTTATTGATAATGGGATTGGGGTGACCATGGGGGCCACTGATTCGGCAACTAATAAAATTACTAATAATGTAGTATTGGCTGGTAAAGATATTTTAATTTCTGGAGGTGGTACTCGTTTGTGTCGCGCTTGGGGTATTGGTATTGATGAGGCTTATAGTAACCCTACGGAGATTAGTGACAATATTGTGGCTTATAGTGAAAGTGCTTGGCGGCCAAGCAATACATCGGTTTGCCCGTCGATACAATCTCAAGGTAGACCACAAGGCATCTTTTTGTCGCCCACTTACCGTAATGTCGAAATAAACAACAATATAGTCTATCAATGGGAGTATCCTCTGGTGATGACGACTAATAGCACTGGGCCAACGGCCGCAGACGGAATAAGGGTTAAAGATAATACTTTTATTTATAACAAGGGTGTAGCGGGAGTTCCACTAGTGAGGATTCGGACGGTGGGATCTTATGATGTGGCTAATGCTTTTGACTTTAGAGACAATCATTATTACGATAATTCTCAAAATCTGGATAAATGGTTTAACCTCTCATTTGAGAGCTCCAATACACCACTAGTTAATACTATTAATAATTGGTCCCAAGTAACTGGCGAGCTTGGCTTTAGTGTGACTAATCCACAGCTGGCTGGCTCCAAAACCATTGAGGATTATGGCCGCTCAATTGGGGCTGGTTCGACCATTGCTGACTTTGCCCGTGAGGCTCGTCGTCAGCAAAAAGGTTTTTGGCGGAGAGAATATACCGCTTCATATGCTAATGATTATTTCCGGGACGCTTTTCGGCTGGTAAGTCGGCCTGAAGCGGTAACTATTACTTCAACCATAATTGATCTTTGTCCTAATCTGATGGGCAGCCAAGCAACATTACCCAATGGTTATGCTTTAGAAGGGGGTAATTGTGTTTCTGTTACTAATGATACCGGAACTAATTCAAACGATAATACCGGTCTGGTGGCGTCTTGGTCGTTTGAAAGTGTTTCTAATTGTAGTGGAACTTGTCCAAATTTAGTGTCCGGTAAATATGGTCAAGCAGCTGATTTTACCGGTAATGAGATGATTAATGCGGGTAGCCCATCTTCATTGGATAATTTAGGGTCATTAACCGTCAGTGCTTGGATTAAGCCTCGTCGAGCAGTAGCCGAGACCTTTGGTGGTCGGATCATCGATAAGCGGGATCAATTAGGTTGGGCCTTTTTTACGGTTTCAGGAGAGGCGGTCCGCTTCCATGCTGATTTTGGGAACAATACACCTTTAGCCGTCTCCACCCCGGGCGGCTCAGTCCCACTTGATAGTTGGAGTCATGTGGCGGTGGTCTGGACTGGTGGTAGTAGCGCCAGTGATGTTACTTTTTATATTAATGGTGATGCGGTTAGTAAAACCAATATTACTAATCCAAGTGGTACACGGGCTAATGATACAAATTCGCGACTCTTAATTGGTGATAATGCTGCTGGTGAGGCTGGTTTTGACGGACTGATCGATAATTTAGCCATATATGATCGAGCACTTAGTGAGAGTGAGATTGATCAAGCGATGAATGACTCCTTAGCCTTACGTCGCTTACCACCACGACTCTTTTATCTAGCTAATGCCTTTGAAGGTATTTGGCAATTAATGTTAAATTGGTGGCAGTGGTTAATTGGTTTGTTTAATCTGTAGTAAATAGTAATATAAATATAATGAACTACGACATGCATCATCCTAAATTACTTTTTTTTATTGCCGCCTTTGGTTTAATTGTGTCAGGGGGCTATTTATTCCAGTCAGCTCAAAATACTATTGCGGAGATTGACGAGTTGTCTTTAATTATCGGTGCGGCGGGCTCCAGTAGATCAACTACTACTTGTTCGGGAGCGATTACTTTGTCACTATCTCTTAATACTACCGATGCGACCACCGCTGGTCAGGTGTCACAGTTACAGCGTTTTTTAACTAATCAAATTTTGTACGCGAGCGCCATTTCGGGTCAATTTGGGCCAGTGACTGAAGAGTCGGTTAAAAAATTCCAAACTAAATATAATTTACCAGGCTCGGGTAGTACTAACTCTAAAACGCGCAATAAAATCAATAGTATTTTGTGTACGATCTCGGAGTTAGCTAATCAAAAATTATCTGGAGGTACCAACTCTATCCAAGCTCCTACAGCCACCACCACTACCGCCACCACTACCACTCAAACTACAACCACGCCACCAACTACCTCAACTACGATTATCACACCGACTTGGTCTGATGCTTTGGCTCACCTCACTAATCCGGGTATTGGTTGGACCGACTTTACCTTCCCTTCCAACAGTAAGGTGGTGTACGTCAGTCAAACCGATGGTAATGATACTTGTGCTGGCACCACTCCTGATCCTACTCGGCGAGCAACACTGTTAACTGCCCTAAAAAAACTTTAGTTGGCTCGGCTAACCTCCTAGCCGCTGGGGCGCCAGGCTGGCTCTTGCTTAAAAAGGGTGACACTTGGCCGACCGAAGCTTTAAGTGTCCAACACTTTACCAGTGGTACCGCAAGTGAAAAGCGTGTCATCTCAAGCTATGGCACCAGTGGCGCCCGACCAGTGGTAAAGTCACTTAATATGCCGAGTGGTGTTATTAATAATGTGGCGATTATCAGTATTGATTTTGTGGAAAATGTCCGCTGGGTGGGCGGCGGCTCTAATCTTTTATTTGAAGATCTCTCTATCCATAAAGGAATGGCGATTGATGAGACGACAGCTGGGCCAATTAGTAATCTAGCTCTCCGCCGGAGTGTGATTGTCGACAACTTTGCCGCGAGCGGCAATATCCATGACGGTATCTTTGTAGAGGGAGTGGATGGCCTCTTAATTGAGGAAAATATATTAGATCGCAATGGTTA
>CAYTWP010000027.1:0-8150 GCA_964442155.1 uncultured Candidatus Saccharibacteria bacterium | reverse complement strand
TCGTGGACCCTTACGGGTGTTTTTTTTTTTTTTTTTTTCCTCTACCACCGAATCAATAGTGGCCTTGGCTTTTTCACAAGCTAGAGTTACTCCTAAGCTCAAGCCCATAAGGAACGAGACCAATTCGTGATTACTTAGGTATACGGTATTCATTTTACCCTCCCTATTAGTTACCCCTGTGGTTTAATGTCGATAAATTTGACAAATTTCAGCTTCCAACTTCTATTATAGCATAATAAGAAAAAAAGTCAATATATATGGCTAAATACCAGGTAAATAAAGGTTTATTTACCTTCTTCTTTACTTTGGGAAATTAACCATCCTTTCTATAATTTTATCAATTAAGTTCAGTCTAAATTGACTATTTTAAGCTATATGATATAATATGGCCACGACCAGATTTTCTGGTTAGTCTTAGCTACCGAGTGGTGTAGCATAGAGGTCTTTAACATAAGGAGAGTATTTTGGACACCATTAAGGCAATCGTCCAAAAGGTGATCCGAGAGGGTAGGCATGGTCCGTTTGCTGTTGCCACTTCAAACCAAATAGGAGGCTCAGTGACGTTCTCACTTGAGCCCACTGTCTGGAGGGAGGGTGATTGGCCAGAACGGGGTATGGTAGTTATTCTTGGAAAACTTAGGCAAAAGCGTGCCGGGTGGCGCGCTAAAGAGGGACGGTTTTGTAAACCGTCTGACGAGCAAAACCAGCAACCAGAAAGGAGCAAGCAAATGCAATTTCTCTATCCCATCAGTCGGCAATTTTCTGTCGACGAAGCGTGCGAACAAATTGTTCGCGAGCTGGAGCACCGGAACTTCAAAGTCCCAGGAATAGAAGTTGAATTTGATCATCATGGAAGTGGCGAGCAAAAATTTTGTAGAGTCTATCGTGTCGAAGGGAGAGATTTTAGATTAAGGTTCTCTCGGCGACAAGGTGCTTTACCAGGAAATAGATGGTCTGATTCGGCAGCGATTAGTGAGATCAATATCCCTAAAAAAGAGCTTCACATCTACGACGACGAGTCGGGGCCAACTCTTTACCTTTACGTTGGTAATGACTGGGAGCGTGACCGCGATCAATTTATGAATGGATCAAAGGTCAACAGTAAGTTAAGTCGAAAGCCTCGGACATATCTTGAATATAAAGGTGGTTGTGATTGCCATCACACCAGAGGAGCTAGTTTTGAGGCGATTGGTCTTTTGACAGCTCTAATTGATGGTGATAGGCAAAAATTGGCAGATTTGAGGCACACTCATCGGGATGAACGGTCACCACTTTTGGTCCATAACAACGATCTTGGTCGGGAGTATGATCCAGAAGGTGATGAACCGACGTTGTTTCGTACCGAGGAGGTATTGCTTGAGTTCAAGGAGTATCTTACGGAGACGGTTTTAAAAATGATTACTTCTCAACCGATTCCGGTCGAGAAGATCGATCATTTTACCTCGCCGGAACCCATTCCTTTTTCGGGCTCTATCGGGGCGCTATTTTGTTTCGCCGAATATTCCGATGTGGCTCGGATTTTACAGGGACAAAAGGATCCAACTGGTCTTATTGCTGCCGATCGTTATGCTTTAACTGGTGGTGGTTATCGTCTGGTAAATTTGGGAACGCCCAATGATGGCACGGTTCCTGAGGTTGCTTATGAGGGATTTAAATGGTGTGGTATTGGCGAAGTAACTGCTGATACGCCAATTAAGTCTCTTAATATCCCTGGCCATTACCGCTACTCTGACAGTGAAAAATTTCTCATTCGTATTGTTCCCAAAAAAGCCAATGAGATTTTTATTGCCGATCACTCTGCTTGGGAAAAACGGCGACAAGTATTCGTCGATTTGGCTCAAAGCGAAGGTCGTGCTCGGCTTACTGATCACGAATGCTGTGATTTTATGCGGGCGCGTGGTCGCACCCTTGTCCCGATCCATGAGTACAGTGGTGGCTATGAGCAACCAGTAGTCCTAATAAACCGCGAGCTCTCCTTCGACGAAGTTGAGGTGGTGAGTGGCGGGAGATATCTCGAGGAGATAAAAAATGAGCAACTCGTATAAATCTCGACTCCAGGAATTGACCAATAGGGAAGTGGTAATCAGTCGAGCTGATACCTCTGAACTTAAGGGAATGTTGTTTGAAGTGGATGATGATGGTTGTGTTATCCATCAATCATTACCCGGCAGTTTGCTTGAGGTTTTTGTTGCTTACGAAGATATTCGGGGGATTGGGTATCAGGTACCAGATACTTTTTTCTAGTGTGAGAAACCGGGCCTGTGCAGATACTCTGCGCAGGCCTCTTTTTATTTTTAAAAATAAATGCCTCGCGATGATCATCGCGAGGCATAAGTTACTCCAAAGATTATCTTGAAACAACAGCAAAGGGGCCAAAAGAGATATATTTCTCAACTGCTATCTCAAAAGACTCCATTGCTCGCCCTAGGTTAGGTAAGTCGATCTGACCCACTTCTACCTCAATGGCAAAATCGTAAACACCATTACTTTTGCCAATCGAGTAAACTTGAATCAGATTTAGATTTTCTTGTCGGAATGGGTCAAGAGCATCTACTAACGCCCCAGGACGTTGCTCTAATCTAAAAACAATCAAGACTCGATTTTCTTCCCCCTCAACACTCTCTTCTCTGGCGGGGCCGATTAAAAAGAAGGTGGTGATTGCTTTTTGGTCCTCATAAACTGGATCAAGGATAGTTAGCCCATATTTTTTGGCCGCCGACTCTGGGCCGAGAGCAGCGTAATTAGCATATTTATCATCCTCGGCTACTAATCGCGCGGCTTCACCATTACTTGAGGCCTCCACTACCGGTAAGTCACTGGTAGCAATTCTGACTCTACATGGGTCAAAGGCTTTTGGATGAGCAACAATGCCAGTAAGGTTTGGATTTTCGGCATTACTTGGTTGGACCATCAGGCAAAAATGGATACACAATTTGATTGCCCCAATTACTTGAATGGGGCAGGTCTGATTGTTGTACTCATCTAGCAACTGGATAAAGGAGGTCAAGGGCACTTCCACTCTTCCTCGGGCTAGTGTTTCCATAGCTATCGCACCGTAGCCACCATGTTCGACAATAAGTTTGAGGATTTGCCCATTGTCCGAAGCCGGCACACAATTGGCGGCCTCTCCTTCTAGGATTGTCTCTGGTCCAGAAAATATCTCGACCAAGAGATTGTAAGCATCATGGGAAAAGGTAGCTCCCATTGGTCCTAACACCGTAATTTTTGGCATCTCTAAAATCCCTCTCAGTTGTTTTTCAAAGGCTTTCTAGGTTGAGTAAACTACTATCATCTCACAATGTCAAATGTGATTATTTACTTTTGTTAATGATTGTGCTACAATTGAGGTAGAAGTTCTTTCTATTGTGGAGAGAACATAGCTAAAAAGTCGATTACGGAAAGGGTATATGAGTCCTTTTTTGGAATACCTTGATCCTAAGGTCCCGTTAGAGGATCGAGTGTTGCCAGTGGTGAGTGAGCTAGGATTGTCTGTGGACCAGGCTTCATCCATATCTGCGTTTTTAGCTCCAATCAAAATCAAAGATCCTTTTACTTACAATCATTGTTTGCGAGTGGGTCTGTTGACGCGGAATATTGGACGCTTTGTCCATTTTGATCAGCGGGCTCTGTTTTATGCGGGTATCTTGCATGATGTCGGTAAGGCACTAACCAACTTAGATACTCTACGTCAAACGGAGAATTGGACTCCTAAAGATGCCGAGGAGATTAAAGCCCACGTCATTGATGGTCACCGCATGCTCCGGGGTTACTTCGATTTTAGTGCAGAGGTAATTTTGTGGCATCACAAGTTTCAACGTGACGGCTATCCGGAGGTATTGCCTCCGCCATTGCACGAATATTGTGAGGGGACCAAAACGATGATTGCATTTTACGGCCGGATGCTGGCTTTGGCTGATGTCTATGATGCTTTACACCGGGTTAACGCCAAATTTGGTACTTTAACCGGAGAACAAATCAAAGATAAAGTCTTGGCCTTTAATCCCGATCAAAAAGTTTTAATCACCGGGTTGTATCAGGAGGGCATACTTACAACAGACACCTTCTCCTAAGTCAAATTAAGAGTTTCTAAGTCCCCGCTTAAAGGTGCGGGGCTTATTTTTTTTGACTATTTTTAAGGAGTGCTATAATAGAGATATATGAAAAACGCCATAATTTTTATCGTTATTATCTTGGTAATTGCTGGTGGGGCTTACTGGTGGTGGTCCAGTCAGGGCGAGGTGGTGACTAATCCACCGCCGGTATCGACCTCCACACCAACGGTGATAGAAGACAAGACCAAAACGGTTATTGGTCAGTCCGTCGAGGGGCGCGATATTATTGCCCACCACTTTGGTACGGGGGCTGATAAAATTTTATTTGTTGGCGGTATTCACGGTGGCTATGAGTGGAACACTTCTTTGGTTGCTTACGAGTTGATGGATTATTTAAAAGCTAATCCTAATGTTGTGCCAGCTAATGTGACGGTCACAGTAGTGCCAGTGTTAAATCCTGATGGTTTAATCAAGGTAGTTAGTACGACGACAGCCAAATTTGCCGCTTCTGACGTTGCCGCCTCCCAGACAGTGCAAGTGGCTGGTCGCTTTAATGCCAATCAAGTGGATTTAAATCGTAACTTTGATTGTGACTGGCAAGCGACGGGCGTGTGGCAAAGTCGACCAGTTAAAGCGGGGAGTGCGGCCTTTTCCGAGCCGGAAAGTTTAGCGATTAAAAATTATATTGAAGCCCAAGATCCTAAAGCCGTAGTGGTGTGGTATAGCTCGGCTGGTGGAGTATTTGCTTCTAGTTGTCACGACGGTGTTTTGCCTGAGACTTTAGCCTTGACTAATGCCTATGCTAAAGCGTCTGGCTACAAAGCCTATGAGAGTTTTGATTTTTATGAGACAACGGGAGATATGGTTAATTGGTTAGCTAAAAGGGAAGTACCGGCGATCAGCGTCCTCCTCACTAATCACACCGCCACTGAGTGGACTAAAAACCGAGCTGGTATTGAGGCCATCCTTAAATATTACGCTAAATAATGTCCTGGTTGTTTAGTAAAAAAGTCGCCGGGGCAGTTTTACTATTGGCTTTAATTGCCGTGTGTGCTTACTGGTATTTAGATCAAGAAGTACCGATCGTGATAGCGCCCGAGCCGGCGGTTAAACAGCAAGTAATTGGCCAATCAGTCGATGGGCGCCAGATAGAGAGTTATACTTACGGTAAAGGCGCGACTAGACTACTTTTTGTGGGCGGTATGCATGGTGGTTATGAATGGAATAGTGTGCTCTTGGCCTACAAGGCGATGGACTACTTTGAGGCTAACCTAAGTGCCATCCCGCAAAATATTAGTGTGACTATCATTCCTAATTTAAATCCGGATGGAGTGTATGTGGTAACTGGCAAGGAGGGGCGCTTTGAGGCCACTCAAGCCTCGACCGACAAAACAATTTTAGGTCAAGGTCGGTTTAACGCCAATAAAGTGGACTTAAATCGCAACTTTGATTGTAAGTGGCAACCGCAAAGTACTTGGCAGTCTAAATTGGTCAGTGCGGGTACAGGCCCCTTTTCCGAGCCGGAGAGTTTAGCCTTACGGAATTTTGTGTTGGCCAACAAACCGCAGGCGGTCGTCTTTTGGCATAGCCAAGCCAATGCCGTCTACGCCTCGGAGTGTGAGGCTGGTATTTTGCCTCAAACTTTAGACATTATGGCCGCCTATGCCACGGCCGCCGGCTACACGCCGGTTAAATCCTTTAACGCTTACCCGATCACCGGCGACGCCGAGGGTTGGTTGGCTTCCCTCAACATCCCCGCCATCACTGTTGAGCTCAAAACCCACGAAACGATCGAATGGGATAAAAATTTAGGCGGGATTAAGGCCCTTTTGAGGTATTATAGTAGTAGGTAATAAAATATTATGTCAGCTCAATTTATTGGCGAGTGGCCGTTGGCCAGGTGGATTTTTTCCAGTCCAAAATTAGCGTGGTTGTGGTTGGTGGTGCGGGTGTATGTAGGTTGGCAGTGGCTTGAGGCCGGCTGGGGTAAAATCCACAATAATGCTTGGGTGGGTGAGGAGGCCGGTAAGGCCTTAGCTGGTTTTATTAAAGGCGCTTTGCTTAAAACCACCGGCGCACACCCGGATGTCCAAAGTTGGTACGCCACTTTTTTACATGATGCGGTTTTACCACAGGTTACCACTTGGTCTTATGTGGTGGCTTACGGCGAATTTTTGGTCGGCCTCGGTTTGATTGTTGGGGCCTTTACCGGTATTGCCGCCTTTTTTGGCCTGTTGATGAATGTTAATTTTATGCTGGCCGGGGCAGTGAGTATTAATCCGGTGTTGGCGGTACTAAGTTTGCTTTTGATGCTCGCTTGGCGCTCGGCCGGTTACTGGGGTGCCGATCGCTATTTACTACCCCTTATTGGCACTCCTTGGCATCGCGGTAAAATATTAAGCTGATGACCTGGTTATCTAAACATAAACTATTTTTAGTAGTTATCTTGTTGCTAGTAATATTGTTAGGAGTTTGGTTGTGGTCGCAAAAAGCGATAGATACGGCTCCTGGACTAACCACTAAATACATTAACGCGGTTGATTGGCCACCCCAAGTGCAAGTGGTGGCTGGGCCATTTAGCTGTACCGAGCCAAAGGTGATTGCTGGTCGCACTTACTGTGTCACCAAAGTGAGTGAAGGTGCGGCCGGTAGTACTTACACTCAATACGCTTACGCTCTAGCCCTTGGTGGCCAAGTTAAAACCTTTACGTTTACTTTGCGCTTTAGCCAATGCGCCAATTACGACGAGCCCCAAAAGAGTGAGTGCGAGGCCGAGCGCGCCAGTTTTGATCCTGATCAGTGGATTGACAAAATTGTAGAAAATCTTTAATATAAAGATTACTGTAGAAACTAAATTGTGTCTCATAAATCCAATAATCCAATACCACAGAAGATTAGATTTGCCGCTCTAGCAGTTGATGCGGTTTGTTTCAGGGTGATTAATGGCGAGCTTGAAGTTTTATTAGGTAAAGTTGATTCAAGTAATAAAACTTATAAAGGCCAATGGGCTCACATTGGTGGATTAATTGAAGTGGATGAGACTGCTGAAGAGGCAGTTGATCGTCTTTTAACTGATAAGGCTGGTATTAAAAAAATATACAAAGAGCAACTCTATACTTTTAGTACCATTGATCGAGACCCAAGAGGGAGAGTTGTCTCGGTGGCGTACATCGCCCTTACTAATGAGGGTAATATCCAAGATTTGCAAAAAGCCCGCGTGGAAACAATTTGGAAACCGGTAGTAAGAGTCGGTAATCTGGCTTATGATCACAATTATATTACCGAAGTGGCAGTCGGTCGCTTGCGGGCAAAAATCGTCTATACTGATGTTGCGCGCTATTTAATAGCCAAGGAGTTTACCCTCTCGGATTTGCAAAAAGTGTATGAGGCTGTGATAGGGGAGCCGATGGATAAACGTAATTTTAGGAAAAGGATTACAGCTTTAAATATTATTAAAGATACTGGACGGACTATCAAAAAAGGAGTAATGCGTCCGGCTGCAGTTTACACCTTTAAATAGGTTAGTTTTTAAGAAGGTCTAAGAATAAAGCTATTATTTGGTGTTTATTTGACACTTACTATATTTTGTTGTCTATATATAGTGTAGTATTGACACTTAATAACAATGGGAATATAGTGTATCTAGAACAATATATAGCACATTTACAATCAACCAAAGGAGCACTCCAATGAATAAAAAGCAGACAGTCGCAGTGGTAGTTGGTCGATTCCAGACCCCGTATCTCCATGAGGGGCATCAGTATCTAATAGATACTGCTCGGCGCTTTAAGCGGAAACTTTTGATTGTGGTGGGAGTAAGCGAGGGAGTCCTTAGTCGCTGTAATCCAATGGATTTTGAGACAGTGGCAATAATGCTTCAGTCGGTATATCCAGAAGCAGTGATTGTCCAGGCTAAAGATAATCCTTGTGATCAGGCTTGGTCACAACAACTTGATAACCTGATTGCTAAGCACTTTCCAGATCACCAAGCAATTTTGTTTGGATCGCGAGACAGCTTCTTACCACACTACCGAGGTCAGTTTAAGTGCAGAGAAATTCCACCGAAGAAAGATTTTTGTGCTACCAACTTGCGCCAAA
>CAYTWP010000026.1:0-8204 GCA_964442155.1 uncultured Candidatus Saccharibacteria bacterium | reverse complement strand
CCAATACCACAGCCGCGAGGATCATAAACATCGCGTAACTTTTAGATTTGGTTGCTGGGGCATCGGCCCTAGACTGAGACATTGGCTCTAAAGCGGCAACCACTGAAGCTTGAGGCAATTCAGCCTCAGCCACTTCCGCAGCGACAGCGATTCCCTCAACTTCAGCCGGCAAGTAATTGGGATCTTTAGGATCCTTCATACTACCAACCTTAGTATCAAGAGCCGCTAACTTGGCTTTTAATTCCGCATTGTCAGCCGACAATCGTTCGGCCTCTTTACGCCATTCTTGGAATGCTGGGTCATTAGAATGGTTGTAGTACATTTTAGCGTACTGGTCGTCATTCACATGATCAACCATATACCACAACATCAAAGCATCCCAGGTTCCAAAAGACGGTGCCGAATTGTAGACGTAAACCGGTGGGGTATAACTACGAGTGGCATAAAAAGTTTGCCGACCAACATAGTAATCATCCCGGGTGGTTATGCCACTTTTTTTAATTGAGCTTTTGGCCGAGGCCGTAGCTTGAGGGGCCACCTTTGCTGACTTAGAAGGTGGTGTCTTGAATTTGGCCTGTTGGGCCTTGTAGTCCTGAAGGGCTTTATTCGACGCCTGCCGATCTACTACTTTACCTACCACTGAAGTGGTTTTGGATTTCTCAACCACCGTTTTGGTAGCCGGATTTCCATAACCAGAAGCTGGCTTAGTTGTTGGAGTTGCCGGTGTTACTTTTGGAGTTACTGGTGCCGCCTTTGGTGCTTCTGCTTTTGGTTTTGGCGCACCATACTTTGGAGCCGCTTTTGGAGCAGGTGATGCCTTGGGTGTTGAAACACTACGGCTACCACTGCTTTTGGCTCCCCCACCTTTCGCCTCAGCGGTAAAGCTGAAGCTGAAAACAGTAAGAGCTACTATCAAAACACTGGCCCATTTCTTCATTTCTGGGATCTCCCTTCCTACGTTTCAGACACTTATCGGGGCCTGTTTCCGTTACTAACCTCAACTGTCAAAGGACAGCGATCTGGGGCAATACTAGCAGATATATAAAAAATGTCAAGTTTTATAAAAAAACGGCCCCGTAGGGCCGTGTTAAAGAAACTAAGTCTAGATTTTATCTAGGCAAGCAAGGTCTGCCAAGACAACTTATCAGGATCCAGACGCTCATTGGCGATGTAAAAAACCATCATTCCAGCCATAATCGGTTTTGAAGAAGGAGGATTAATCATCGTTTTAAACTCCCCCTGACCAACATGGGCTGCAATCGCTGTTGGCAAAGCTTCATAGAGGCCCTTGAGCCAATGAACCAGATCACCAAAGGTAGCTCCTACTGGCACGTGAGCTGGTATCTCTAAGCGATACTGCGTCGCCCCTTGGTCCAAATTAGAAGCCAAAGCCTCAAAAATACCAACCGAACCACGGTCCTGGAGAGCCTGAACGGCCAATTGCATTGAGAGCGAGGTCACGCATTCCACTTTTGGACTGACTCGCTTCATTAAGCCGGCCTTATTAGCATCATCAAAGACAGCAACAATGTGAGCATCTTTATTGGCATTTATAGCAGCAATGCCATAAGCCAAAGTCTCGTCATCATTTTGACCGCAAGCTAAAATGCGGTCAGCTTTAGCTAGCGCTATTTTCTCTTCAATTTGTCGATCGGTGGGATCACCGTAAACAAATTCAGCCAAATCGGGACAAGGATTTTCGTTAATACTATTGGCGCAAATTAATACCCGCTCGCCATTCTCAGTTTTGTCGCCACGCAATTCAGTAATGAATTGGAGGGTCTGTCCGTGGACAAAACCCAAGACCACAGTGTGTTGTGTTAGATAACTCATGTCCAGTAACCCTTTCTTTTTTCGTTCGACAAAGTTGATTGAGGACTCAATGACTTTAGTTGTGACGGCCGCAAAAGTGCCGATACCTAAAATTATAATGAGGGCACCATCTACTCGCCCACCAAAAGTCTGAGGCGAAAAATCGCCGTAGCCAACTGTGGCAATCGTGACAATAAAGTACCACCAATAGACAGCCGGACTGACAATGGGAGCACCACTAGCCTCGAAGCACCACATTAAAAACCAACTGACCAAAAACAAGATTGGGATAACCGCTAACAGTACTGACCACGAAATCCTGGTTAGGATATCTAGTATTTTTTGCAATAATCTCACTTGCCAACCTCCATAAGTTGTAGACAATGTTTAGTTTCAACAAAGATCAACCACCCAAACTTCTATCATATCCATCTAAAAAAGTCAAGTAAAGGCATCTAGGTCTATTAATTTAACTTAAAATAAAAACCCACAGAACAGTTGTTCTGTGGGAATTAGACTTCTAGATAATTCTTTTGCCCTCGGCCGTAGCAGAAGACGAGGTATATCTAACTTTAGCCCCCGTAATTGATTCTATGTATCTTATGATCAACTGGGGATCATTCAGACCATCAGTTTTGTTGGCGATAGCCTTATCAAGAAGACCCGTCAGCCTTGATTGGTGATTCAAATCTCCATATTGCCCGAGGGACAATCGCTTTAACGAAATCCCCGCCGAGCCAATTTGGAATTCAGCCATACCATCAAGTGACAAATCTCCAGGCAATAGGTAGCTGTCGACAATGGAGATTTCCCTGACTTTATCTAAAACATCAAGATGGGTTAAGAAAATCTCGTACGGCAACCCAATCGATGATAAACATTCGCCAGCATAACGAAGCAAGACTCCATCCAAAGATCCTAATCTAAAGTCTCCTTGCCAGGCATTATGTTCATTATTTTCATTTGAAGACCGATATCGATCGGTATCCTCACTTGGGAAAGGTCCCGCTCCATGACGAGTACCGTAAGACCTGGTTACGCCAATGACTTTTACATCACCAGAATAGGCTGATTCTTTAAGAATAGTTAGTGCATTATGAGGCAAGATATTACTCCAAGTAGTGTAAGGATGAAATCCCCGCCACTCATCAAGTAAAATACCCTGTGCTCCCTCAAACACTACATTAGTCTCATTTCTTACCAACATACCTGCCTGATCAGCCGTAATCACCTTGAGGTGTTTACCCATCTCGAGATAGGCTGCCAGTAGTCGATCATACTCATCAGTAGAAAAATGGCCCGGTAGACTGACTAAATCCCCCGTCAATTCCTCTACATCAATAGCAAGTCGATTAATTTCAGCCTGCTTCCGTAGACGTATCTTGGTGAGAATTTTTGACACTCGGTCGGGATTAACTAAATCACCAGCCCTGATAACTTCATCAGGATGATTTATTTGATCAAAAGCCAATTCACCGATCCCTTTACCACAAGAACCATGACGATGAGCGCCGCGCGACCACTCTTTTAATCTATTGCTCGCTACATGATAAAGAGTGATCATTGGCGCTCGCTCATCAATAAAGTGACGATCAAGAGCATGCTCTCCCAATTTGGGCGAAAGTACTCCAACTTCGTTACTTAAAGCAATCGGGTCCCAAAACATGAAGCGAGACAGTAAAGTCTTAACCTTAGGCACAAAAGCCCCACTCCCAATTTGGGCAAAAGTATGATGTCTCCCGTCTGGAGTAACCACATTGTGGGCTGCCTGAGAACCACCATTGTAACGTACCACTAGTGTAGAGTCATACTCCCTGCAAAAAAAGTCAGTTACTGACCCTTTGCACTCATCTCCAAAAACCATTCCTACCACAATACGCGCAACTGATTTACCCATGGCTGAATCCCCTTCCGTAGAATCTCGTTAAATTAAAAAGAACCTGACCATCCTGGTCAGGTTCTATCATATTACAAACTGTTTGTCAACTTCTAGACCGAGCGTCGAGCTCGACCTGTTTTTTTGTCATTTTCGGCTGTGACAATCGCCGTCGACGTAGCAGCGCCAACTGCCCCTGGCCCATCCTTGGGCACAATTGCTTTGGTACTGGCAGCCGCATTATCGACACCAACCGCACCACGCCGCTTAAGAACATCCACTAGCTCATCTTCCACTACGCCCGCAAGGCGACCAATTGACATCGCCATGGTGGCGATGATTTCTTCGGTCTTTTCACCCTCGATGACGTTTTGTGGATTTTCGCCGGCAGCTCCCAATAATTCCCGCCACTCTTTGCTGATTCGGGAATTTTTGCCATTACTGGTATGGCCCGGTCGAATCACGAACAAGTGGTAGCGGCTGATGACCTCGATCATGATGTCGAGCATACTGACCTCGGCCTGGAGACTGTCGCCAAAAACTTCTTTGGCAATCTCTGGACTTGTACCACATTTACTCGGATCCTGATCGTCGTAGTATGGCTCCTCATCGCAGATCAAAAAAGCAAAGCCCTTGATCCCGTCTCGCTCGAAACACTCAAGTCGAGTGTGCCGCGCTAAGGCGTAAAGAGCCAAGTGATAAGCCTCCCCTTGATTACCACCACCTAAACCGGTGATTACCATGTTGTTGAGAGACTCAATCAACTTGCTGGCCTCGATCTCGAACTGACTCATCTGCATGCCGCCTCGCGGACACACATTCTCGTCATCAAAACCGATAAACATGACATTGGGATGATCGGATATCCCTTGCTCCGTCACCAAGTCAATCAACTTCGGCAAATCCTTTTGGATAAGCTTCGGAACATCTTGCATCGATCCGGTGAGATCGATTAGCGCCGCAATTGGCGTCGCATCGTTAAAACCGGGAGCGTAACAAGACTCGCGCAGGCCATTTTTTAGCTCGCGCGGATCAAGAATCGAGGCTACTGTACCCATGTCTCCGGAAGCATGAACTGCCGCCGAAAACTTAAAAGATTTTCCACTGCTGATCAAATTCTTAACACCACTATCATAGTCTCGTGAAGAAAAAGAACCGCCACCCATAACACATATCTCCTTTTTGTTTTTTTGGTTTAGTGAGTGAATACTAAGTCATTAACAGTTGGACAAACTTCCTCGGTCCCCAGAGCTTTTTAGTTATCTCTCGGAACTCGTGGTAAAGACGATCTACTTTCTGCGGCCGCTGACTAATCTTAGGCTGCAGACAACGATTTAGTAACCGAGCGATTGGTTCTTCCACATTACCAGGGACATCCCCAGTCATCGGATCACCCCCTAAAAGATAGACCATACACCAGGCCGACATATAGATATCGGTAGCTGGAAATGGAATTCCATTATGAAGCAATTCAGGTGGAAAATAGCTTTGATACCTGTCATCCAAGTATGGAACCTTGTCACCTAAATCACGCTGGCATGATGCCGTCCAATCGACGATATTAGCCGCATGGGTATCAGTTTGGACTACTACATGGTTTGGCGTTAAGGCTCCATGGACAATACCGGAAGCATGCGGTAGGGTAAGCCCCTCCAACACTCGATTCCAAATAAAAGCCATAGCCCGAGAACCAATTCCTTGCGAATGTTTTTCTCTGATCTCCTCTAGTGAATACCAACCTTGTTCTGAACCAGGCAACTGCCGAAAGATGTTTACTACTCTTTTAGTCGATCCACCTCCCGGCTCGTTTAACCGTAATGACTCCAGAAAGTTTGGCAATCGATCTAATAACTTAGCACCGAAATCCATTGCCTCCTTAGAGTCATTTTCCAGCTTACTTACCTTGCCCTGAAAAGCCAAGAACGCTCTTGCCTCACGACTCATCAAATCATTATCTGAAGCATTGTGAGGCACTCGCATTACGACCGGGAAAGTCTCACTGTTTATTTTTGACTCAGCGCCACCGGCAAAGACACCACAAGTACCGCCGGAATGTAAACGCTTAGTTAAAACGTAAACATACTTACGAGACTCAAAATGACCCAACTTACCATTTCCTGAAATTTTCGACTCAGGAACAGCAGTTTTTACACCATAGAGACCCTGCTCAATTTTTAGTTGAGCTTAAAGCCTTCTTCAGCTAATGCTCTTAACCCGTTATCTGAGTCACTATGCTTGTCTGGGTGGAGAATTTTGGCCATCCGAAGATAAATTCTTCTCATTTTCTCTTCCACTTCATCGGCTGAGCCGACAAAAGCCCCAAAAACATCCTCCGGACAAGTAGCTTTCTTCAACTCGGTTAAAACCAGTACCACCTCACTCTCTTTGTGAGACATTTTATTCTCCTGTCAAAGACCCCTATATAGTGTATAGACTTACATAAATAGATTTTTTTGTCAAATGTATTATAATATTTAGAAAAGGCACTACGAAAGTAGTGCCTAATGTACTCCAAAAACTACAGGAGTGTTTGTTTACGGATATCCGTAAACTTTTGATCAACCAGGAGCTCACCGTTTTTAAAGACAGGAATTAGTAGGTTTTCACCAACTATTCCATCTCCTTCCTTCACTGTTTCGTAGCCATTTTCTCTTTGAACGAGAGCTAAACGGCCGGCCTTTGAGCGTTTACCAGCATCAGTGATCGGATCCTTAAAAACGTCTCTCCACTCCCCATCCACTTCGATAGCGCTGCACTTGAAAGCAAACTTTTGGGTATCGCGATTAAGTTTTTGTAGTAAACCACCACCGGATCCAAAAGCGATGTTATCAGCCGACCAGCCATACTCTTTGAGGGTACCGAGGATAACCTCGACACTCTCGTAGTCAATACCATCACCTTGAATCAAGCGGACTTTGGGGTGAAGAACTTTAAACCCCTTCGAGTTGACTGTGCAACCAAACCGCTCGCCTAAAATCTGTAGCAGTTGTGGCAAAACTTTAACCGGATCACCACTGTCGGGACGGATAATCAAAACCCCATCACGTTCTAATACTTGCTCTCGCAGGGCATCGCCCCACAATTTTTCGCAAGCATCAAAGACATTGTAACTGTCACTTACCACCGCCACCAATCCATTTGGGTATTGATTGAGCATATTTTGATAAGCCTCAATCTCGCCATCCTTACCCCAAGAGGTGATAGTGCTGTGTTCAGCCGCTGGAATTGAGAACCCGGCCATAGCCTCGCCATAGTAGTGTTTAGCTACCATCAAAGCCTCAACCGTATCCGTGCCCTTAAAGTTGACCAGGTGCGCTGCGCCACCAATACCGGCCGACTCAGCCGTAGTACTGCCACGATAGCCAAAATCATGGAGTTTAAACTCAACATCTTCCGGCGTACCCGTCTCTTTGAGGTAACGAGTGATCGTCTTCTTCATGTAGTAGCTTTGGGTCGCCACTGTCGTTGGGTACCAGATCTGCACTAAAAGTGTTTCCACATAATTAGTGAGCCAGGGCACTAACGGATCAGTATTAACTACCGTCACTAACACATTAGAGATATCGACTCTCGTCCCCTCCCGCACCGCTTTAATCTCAAGCGGTAGATATCCACCATGCTCTTTGAGTATGTGCCGCCAACCGGCCTCATTAAACAAGTCGGGGGTGCCAAAATGGAGAGTAAAAATCTCTTTGGCCTCGTTGATCTTTTCTTCAGTCACCACTTGGCCGACCAAATACTTTTTGATCAGATATTGGAGACCAAAGAAGACAACTTCCGGATAACGACCACCCCGACTCTCAAAAAATGAGAACACGCGTGTGGCTTTAGCTGGGTATTGCCGAGCATGACTGACTTTGTAACTGTCAGTCATCAGCAGGATGTTTGGCTCAATCGCTTTATTCATGGTTATTTCCCTTTCTTTAATTCTGTTTCGTTTTTATTGTTTAAAGTGATTAAGATACGCTTCAGCAAGAGGCTGATGCGCATCAATGAGACAACCCTTGAGCCCTTCAAGATCTTGCCAGCGCACTTCTTCAAGATCATCACGTCCTTTAATAGGACCGAAGATGTACACTGCCGAGAAGAGAGCGGTCATGACTTTGTGCTCTGATTTGCGATACCGGTGATCATTAATCTGCATCGAACAAATGTATTTGACATTGTCGATCTCAATATCGCCAACCTCTTCGACTGTTTCTCGTTTAGCGGCTAGCTCCAGACTCGAATCGACTGGATCAACAAACCCCCCAGGAAAACGCCAACCTCTCTCGCCCGCTTTGCGGCCAACTAAGACTTTGTTTTCCAGGCTATGTCGGACCACCACATCCACCGTTTGGAAAGAAGTTGGAAAGTACTTGGTGCTGGCATAAATCATCCCGGCCCGAAAGTCTTCGGTATCACGAGTAAGGCTGACTGCCTTTTGTCTTAAGTGTGTAGCACAGAAGTCTTTCTTTGGCGCAATTTCTCTGCACTTAAACTGACCTCGGTAGTGTGGTAAGAAGCTGTCTCGCGA